>DATDGH010000726.1:0-5824 GCA_036522215.1 Candidatus Angelobacter sp.
GAGATAGGTGAAGTGCTGCGTGAAGCTAAGCTCCACGCCGGTGACGTAGGCGCTGCCAGAGTTGACGGCCTGGTTGACTAAGGAAGTTGGGGTCCTCGACGTCAGGGTGACAATTGGATCGCTCAGACTCTTGTAGAAGAAGCCGGCCTGGATGGCGCCCAGCGGGTGCAGATAACGCTCGTACAGCAGGTCAAAGTTGTTGGCATGCTCCGGTTTGAGGGCGGGGTTGCCGATGGTCAAGGTGGGAGGGGTAGTGGAGTTGTCCACGCTGGTAGCAGTGGTTAGAAACGCAGGGTCTGGACGGGAAAGCCCGCGCGCATATGCCAGGCGTAAGGCGGAATTGTTCTGATTGTCGAGACGGATTTGGAGCGAGACACTGGGCAGAATGTCGATGTATGAACCCTCACCCGCCACCGACAGAGGGCCACCGTTCGGGCTATTGGGGTCAAGGCCGCAATTGCAGGAAAGAGTGCTGTCCTGGGTGCCCTCGAAACGTACGCCTCCGACCAGGCGAAAACGGCTGAAATTGATGCTATTCATTACATAGCCGGCAGTCACGCGTTCGACCAGATTAAAGTTATTGTTGTTGCCTCCCTGGGGCGCGGTCTGGGTAGTACAAGGCCCGGATACCGTGTCAAAAAGGCCACGATTTGCTGCAAAGAAAGCATTGACCTTTTCCCAGTCCGCGAGCGGACCTATGGAGTAGTGGCCGCCATAGTAGTTCGAGTTGGTGAAGCCGCCCAGGAATTGGGACATCAGCGGAGCTGACGCTGCATCGGTCGGGCAATAGTCAATCTCGAAAGAGTCATCAAATTTGTGAGCGTTGCGCAGGTAGAAGCCGGCTTCGAATGTGCTGCTGTGGGAAGCGATGTGGTAGTACTTGGCCATTGAGATGGTGCCCTCAAGATTAAGCTGAGCGGCTTTTCCGTGAGCGGAATCCTGGATCTGAGAGAGCTGAAAGTTTGCAGGATTGTAAGCTTCAGCAAAGCAAGGCGAGGTGAACTGCGGCAAATAGGGATTCGTAGTGGAAGCTGCGTCAAACCGGCAGTTGCTGGTGCTTCCCGTGAATGCGAAAATGGTGTGCGACTCGCCTCCGCCAATCGGATTCAGCATGCGAGACCTGCCCACGGCAAACTGCCAATTGATGAGGGCCGTGCCCAGGGCGTGGTTCCCTCCAATAGACAGGCTCGCGACCTGAAAAGCAGGATTGCGTATCTCAGTGTCATAAGAGGGCACATTCGTGTTACTGACGCCGTCAAGGACGGGATTATCATTGATCACCCACTCCGACCTGTGGCCGTAATCTTTAAAATCGGAGAACAAACCGTGAAGGTAGAGGTTGGAGGAGTCAGAGAGCCCGTAGTTCACGCTGCCGCCAAAGCCATATCGCTTTCGATCGTAATAGTATTCGCGGACCGCCATGGAGGAGAAAGCAGGGGTAAAGGCAGTTCCATTCAGGATCCCCGGAACAGGTTCAAGGTCATCAATGCCACGGCCATTGTAGTCGTAGGATCCACTCACCATGACGCCGAGCCGCTTCTCGGCGCCAAAGCGCTTACCGGCTGTGCCGCCGAACTCGTAGACTGGGACGTTGTTGGCAATGGGAGTAAAACCTCCCAACCCATACAGAGAGAGAGTGGGTCGATCGCCCGGTTCCTTGGTTACCAGGTTGACGGATCCGCCAATTGCGTCGCCGTTCTGGTTGGCCTGTAGAGTCTTGTTGATTTGCACGGAAGCCACCAGATCCGCTGGGATGGTGTCCAGCTTGACTTGGCGTACACCGCCCTCGGGCGAGGGCACTTCTACACCGTCAATGGTCAGGTTGGCGAGTCTAGGCTCGGTGCCGCGGATCTGCACATACTTGCCTTCACCCTCGTCGCGCTCCAGGGTAACTCCCGGCATGCGGCCCACAGCATCGGCCACATTCGCATTGGGAAGGCTGGTGATCACCTCCGCGGGCAGCACATTGAGAATATTGTCAGCAGTTTTTTCTTCGTTGATAGCCTCGGCTTCGCCGTGGGCACGCTTGACAGTCACAATGATGTTCTCATTGGCGTTGGCCACCTGAAGAACTGCGTTCACGTTCGCCGCCTGGCCGGCAGTCACCGTGACCACGGTCACGAAGGGCGAAAATCCCACATACGAGACTGTAAGCGTGTAGCTGCCTGGCGCCAGATTGGAGATCGTAAACTGGCCCTGCGCGTCGCTGACCAGAGAAGCTAGTGCCGGCCCTTGCTGTTGTATCGCTACATGTGCGCCAGGCAAAACCGCGTCGCTCACGTCTTTCACCGTGCCATTGATCTTGCCCCCACCCTGCTGTGCCCATGCTGCAATCGGCCTTAGCGCCGAAATTGTGATGGCTAACAGAAATATTGAGGAGAGAAGTGTCCGCATTGGTTCACCCTCGCTGTTTCGGATTTATCGTGATGTGATATTTTGTTTGGAAAGAAACGAACTGAACTTTTTACTGCCGCAATGTTTCAGGAGTGTGACGGGAATGTTAAGTTTTATTGAAATGTTAAGTTCTGTTAAGTGCCGTGCGGCGGCAGATGTGCCCTGAGTTTGTCATTGGTATTTTGCGTTTTGACCCCTTACCGCTGATGACATTGCAAAAATCTGCAGTTGGCAATTAGTAATTGGCAATTAGCTTGGGTGTAGAGGGTGCAGGCGATGAGTTGTCCCCATAAAGAATCGAGCTAAGGGCTAAGTTCGCAATTTTTGATTTGCGATTGAAAGGCAACTGCGAAACCCGCGGCGCTCCGCGCTTCCACCCCAGCACGCCAAAAACAGGGCGTGCCGGGGGACCCCGGTCGCCGCTTTCCCACCGCCGAGCGGCGGTACCACGCGTTTGTTCTAGTTTGCGGCTGGCCGCGCGGTGTTTATTGCCGGCATGTGGCCACGACCCAATTCGCCATTTTGTGGCCTGCGATCTGGTTTGGTAGAGTTGGTGCAATGGATCGCAACGTTTGGAGGCACATCCATGAAACATGCGTCCCCGCAAATCGTCCGCAACATGCTGGCGCTTTTCGGCCTAATTACTGCGGGTTTCTTAACGGCCGGAGCGCAACAACCCAAGCCGCCGGAGCCGCCTCCCGCGAATGCCGGAGCGGCGGCGCACTACGACCGCATGGCGGCGGCAAAGAGCGTGTTTCTGAAGAATGCCGGCGGCAACGATATTCCTTTCAATGTGATCAGCCGTAACTTTGAGAGCTGGGGGCGCTACATTCTTGTAGATTCTGCGGACAATGCGGACCTGGTGATCGAGATCCAGTCGCCTGACGACGGTTCCGAGAAGAAGGATAAGGACTCCGGCGGGAGCAAGACGAGCGTCTACAGCGGGAACCAACAAAAGGAGCAGTCTTACACTCCCAAGCCCACCGTGGATGTAATTACCTTCATTGTCTATGACAAGAACAAGAGGCCGATGTGGATAGGCAGAGAAGAACCAAAATATGCGGTCAGGCATAAAGCTGAAGAGACGCACCTGGTGGAGGCTGCACAAAAGCTTTTTACTCGATTTCATGACCGCATCGAACCCCCGGTTAAGCCGTAGGAAGCTATGAGGTTTATATGCTCATGGTGAGGGACAGAGCTCGGTTGTCGCCGAGAATTTGGTAATTGAGTAATTGGGTAAGTTGGTAATTTGAAATCAAGCAAAAATCCCCCCTGTCCGAAGTGTGGTAATTCCCTTTAACAGAAACAAAAAGGCATTTTTGTTTGCATCAGTGGGAAAATGGAACTTTCACCAGACAATCATTTCTGATGCTCTGCTTCGGGGGATGCGGGCTGCTGGGCAACGGTGATCCACTCTGAATCCAACTGCTTCAGGAGCAAATGGTCCTTCTGAAAAAAAAAGAACATGCCGCCCAGGGATAGGACATCAGGCTTTAATGGCATCAGGCGGGATGACGTACTCTCCATCAATGTTGCTGGCAGCGGCGGGTACAAAACTGCATTCAAGGGAACGTTTCTGCCGCCGATCTCCACCGATTCAAATTGCGCCGCAATTTGATAGTGGGCTGCGGGCTCTGACCACCACTTCACATTGCGCAGACGTCCATGAAGGCGGGCGCCCACAGGAGCAATGATGGTTTTGTTTTTGTCGCGGATTGGTGAACGGAGAACTGCTTCAATGGGGTCGCCGGCAGCCGCGGTATCCGAATCAATGGAGGTTGTGATGCGGGCTTGAAAGTGCAGTCCTGCGGGCACAACGGCTAATGGCTCGGCCAGCGCCGACTCGGTCGCAGCTGGAGTACCTGTGCCGTTTGCACTATCAAAAAGCAGCCGCGACGTGCTTGCATATTCCCGGCAATACGCAAAGCTGGTCTGGCTAAATGATTCATGGCCGGATTTGCTGATGGTGTAAAGGCGCGTTTCGCGCGGAACCAGAATCATTCGGTCGTGGATTGAAGTTCGGCCATAGGTGACTTCACTGGTTGCCTGGCAGGCCGGGCTGTCTGTGGGCAACTCTGCCGTCCGCACGGTCAACTTTGCAATGTCCGCTGCCTCGGGATCGAGCAACAGTGTGCCGCTGTATGCAGTCCGCGCCCATCCACCGGATGTCTTCACGCTGTAAGTGCTCTTGTTGAGGGGCATGTCATAGGAGTACTCCAGCAGCTTGCGGCCGTCTACAATTTGCTCCCCTTGGAACTTGAGTGTCGTCCGAATAAGGATTGCGTGAAGAAAAACACCAAAATCTCCGCTGCCAAGAGGTCCATCACCGGCGAGTTTATCTACTGTGTCATCCGTAAACCTGGGTGCGCCCACCCATGAATAAACGCTGTTGCCGTCCACCAGAGCAACGTCCAGCCGTAAGCGGTCCCAGCCTAGAACTGACAGGCTGTGTTTTTGCGTCTCATGCGCTGCATTGAGCGCGGAACAACTCGGCCGATGGAATGCTTGTTTTGCCGCGTAATAAGTCCGGGTGACGGTTTGTACACAGGTATAGTGTGGCATCCGGGCCAGGTCGGCGAGCAAGCGTTCCCCGGTGCGCTGTAAAACCGCCGCAGGATCAGATGTTTGCTGGGCTGAAACCGCCAGCGCGAAGGCCACAGTAGTAACGACAATGAGGCGGAAATGATTCACACGCGCCCTGCCCCTTGGCTGCCGAATTATATCGTGAATTCAGCAAGTGAAAAACTTGCGCTCGCAGTCGGCTGCGACGGACAGGCAGTATCATGAGCCGGGTTTGGCTCCCAGTTGGGGAAACTGAATGAGTGAGCTTTCGTGGTCCTTGGCGTCGTTCCTGGCATTGTTGCGACAGGGACGATCCTCCGCTACCCTGGACAGCAGTCCTGGATGAACATTCCACCGCTGACCATTCTCCACGACAATGCTGACGCTCTTCTTGTTATAGCGGGTCAGTGTGCCCGTGATCTCGGGATGGCCGGCTGGATGGAACCGTACTTTCTCCCCAATCCTGAAGTTCACCATGGCGGTATGAGACCTCAAGTCACGGAGAAAGCGCAGGCGGGAGACGATCTTGTGATTTAGCGATGAGCTCTTCTTCGGACAAACGATCAATATCGATTCTTGTCACTCGGCCGCAGCCCTCCTGCTGAAAGTAATTTCCAGTTGTGCTGGAAGAAATCTTACCCAATAATTACCATTCAGACCATCCCAAAGCTCAATCAAACCGCCGGATCGGAACCACAAACTCCTAAAGTCAATCCGTTCGGAGCCAACTCCGGCCTGATCCTGGAGTAACGAAGCAGCACCTGATTGGGCAATCTGTGACTTCGGCTGAACTTATCGTGGACGCAATCGGGTCATCGGGTCGTCGGTGCATCGGGTCATCGAAAGACACCACCCAAGGCGTCGATAC
>DATDGH010000727.1:0-2270 GCA_036522215.1 Candidatus Angelobacter sp.
GAAATTATCCTAACCGCTCGCGTCATGCTAGCTACTTTCCGGCGCAAAAATGATCACTACCGACGAATAAATATGCGGTTGCCATGAGAGAGGTTCGTGCTAAAACGTTGCTTTAGCAGTTGATTTCAAGCTTTCTCATGGAGGAGTGAGTGATCAAGTTGCGGCACCAACAACCCAGCCTGTGGACAGGAATTCTGAAGGAAGATTTGGACCAACTATGGGAACCGTGGATGCGAGTTGCCGATGCGTTGTTAGAAGACGAGGCTTTGGTCGATCAGGTCTATGAAGCCCAAGGGCGAAGGCATCCGCAGAGCCGGAGTCGGGGACGAGAGCAGACGCCAGCGGAAGTGGTCTTGCGCATGCTGTTGCTCAAGCATGTGCGCCATTGGAGTTATGAAGTGCTGGAGCGCGAGGTCAAAGCCAATCTGGTGTATCGGAGTTTCTGTCGGATCGGGATGGAAAAAGTGCCGGATGCTAAGACGTTAGGAAAAATCGGACTGGCCCTGGGTCCGGAGGTGATTGCGGAGATGCACGCGCGGTTGGTGAAGCTGGCCCAGGAAAAGGGAGTGGTGCGGGGCCGGAAGATGCGAACCGATACCACGGTGGTAGAAACCAACATCCATTACCCAACCGACAGCAGTTGGTTACAGGATGGGGCTCGAGTATTGACGCGGGGGATGAAGAAAATCGAGAGCCAGTTGGGAGGGTTGAAGAAAAAAGTTAGGAATCGTATGCGGAGCGTGACCAAGCGGGTAATTGCCATCGCCTATGCGGGGCGGCGTAAGGGAGAGGAAGGAGAGAAAAAACGCAAGCAACAATACCGCGAGCTATTGCGATTGACGCGCCAAATTCTCAACGATACGAAGCGCGTTCTGAACGAGGTGGAAGGACTGGGCCGGAGTCGTCGAGCCAAGGTGAAGGATGTACGGCAACAGTTGCAGACCATGGCCGAGCGATTGCGGCAAGTGGTGAAACAAACCAAAGGGCGCATCTTGGGAGGAATGACACAGTTACCGGACAAACTGTTGAGCTTGTTTGAGTGGTACACCGAGATCATTCGCAAGGGCAAGGCAGGAAAACCGAATGAGTTTGGGAAGTTAGTACAGATCCAGGAAGCGGAAAACCAGATTGTGACTCATTACGATGTATTTGCCGAGCGCCCCAGCGATCGCCATCTGCTGGTGGGTGCGGTGGAAGCTCATCAGAAGCGTCTGGGACGTGTGCCGGAGTTGGCGGCGGCCGATCCCGGATATTACTCACAGGAACAGGAAAAAGCTACGTGGGCCATGGGAGTGAAACATGTATCGGTGCCCAACCGCAGCACGCGTAGTGAAGAACGTCGGAAACTGGAAAAGCGCCGTTGGTTCAAGAAGGGTCAGCGCTGGCGCACCGGCTCGGAGGGCCGCATCAGCACTTTGAAGAGGAGACATGGATTGAATCGCTGCCGTTACCGAGGTTGGGACGGTTTCCAACGCTGGGTGGGCTTGGGCGTCATGGCCGACAATCTCATTCAGATCGGTCGATGCCTGGCTTTGAGGACTACCTAGGTACCAACTCGGGGATGATTCAGTCATAGACGAGACTCCGAGCGAAAAGAAGAAGTGGCTCACTGAGCCATCATCGCCCTTGGAAGTGCTGTAAGGACGGGAAGCTCAAAAAGGTCACTGTTCCGGCGTCGGCTCATTCTCGCGCAAACGAAATATCACCCCTAAAAACACTGTTTTTGCGCCGGAAAGTAGCTAACTTTTTCCCTTGCTTAGAAACCGGGCAACGCCACGGCGGCAATCTTCCGTCATGCGGGCAATGGCATTGATCTCTACTCCGCTTTCCAGAGCTGCTTCAAAGGACATGGAGTCCATGTTGTAGAGCAATTTTTTGGAGAGCATCACGGCTGAAGCCGACTTGGCTGCCAGCTTCGCGGCATAAGTATTCACCCCATCGGTGAACTGGTCATCGGAATAGACACGATGCACCAATCCAATTTCGTGCGCGCGGCTGGCTGAAATAACTTCGCCGCTCACCACCAGTTCCAATGCAGCCTTCTCCGAAATGGACCGCCGCAAAATGGCCATCACCATGGCAGGCACAAAACCGATGTTGACCTCCGGATAGCCAAACTGCGCGGATTCAGCGGCCAGGATAATGTCGCACGCCGTGGCAATGCCGCAGCCGCCCGCCAGCGCACGGCCGTGTACGGCCGCGATCACGGGACGCGGATGACTCCGCATCATCAGGAAGCAGTCAGCCATCTTGCGTGCGTCAGCCATGTT
>DATDGH010000728.1:0-10852 GCA_036522215.1 Candidatus Angelobacter sp.
ATGTGCGATGATGAGTACTACGTTACTCTGGCCCCGAGCGAGCTCCGCGAGAAGTTCGGGTTTCCGCGCTATTCGAAAATTGAAATTTAATTGACGTGCTGTGGCGTTGACGTCACTGCTGACTTTCTGCCACTCTTCGGAACTCTGGGTAGAAAGCTTCATGCGCCTAAGTTCTGTGATTGCTCTCATCCCGGCCCCTACGGGCAAACCGCTAAACAATAGAGTTTTACTTGGTTCCAGGGTGGGTACGCCCAAGTTTATAGCGTTGTGCAAATCACGAGCGGAGTGGTTTAGTGATCTGTTACTTGGTTGAATATGGGGTGTGTTTAAGAGAAGTTGTTTCTGAAACTCCTCTGGTATCCGATCGCCGAAGGTCAGGGCACCGGCTTGCAGAGCTGAGAAGACGAAGGGAGGTGGCCCATCACCGGTCCATGTATGTGACTCGATTATATGCCGCGACAAAGGATGTGATGAATCAGGTGGATAGAAATAATGTACGTCGATTCGGATGTTGGCGCCGCTGCTGTTGTGTTCGAGTTCCAGACTGACGAATTTCTTTACGTGAAGGCCGCTTTGGGCCTCTTCAAACCGCGCTACATTCTCGGGCGGAGTCGATGATTGAACCCTCAGCAGTCTCTCCCATATTTCTTTTGCATCGTCACCGTGGGGTAAGGTTCCTTGTTTCGCATGTTTTTGGTCGAGCGAGTCGTAAATGTCAGTTGGCGCGGTACGATCTTTCTCGCGTTTGGGTTCCTCTCTCTCTTGCGCAAGGGCAAGGAGTGCACAAAACACGAACATTATGACGCAAATCTCCCGCAGCCGGACCTTTGGCGGCTGCAACATTTTCAATGGGATGGTCAGCGCGGATTGCAACATAAAGTAACTCCCGATCACGGATTTTGGAACACCTAGAAACCGAGTAAGGGCATCAGCTATTTGCCTGCCACCTGTTCCCCAGCCTTAAGAACCGTTGCCAAAAGGGATTCCCAGCCCAACCCGGCGGCGAAAATGGGTGCCAGCAACACTACGACGGGCTTTTTATCATCGAACGCCGTTCTATAAACGACAGGGAAGATCAGAATGCTTGCTATAAGAGAAAATATTGCCCACCCTCCAAGTCCGTTAAAATTCCAGTGTCGTGAAACCTGATATTCATGAAAAAAAGGCTGAATCAGCACGCCTGCAAACAAAGCAAGCCACTGCGGCCATGCTGTCACACGTCGTTTAGAGCCAAGAGCAAGCTTACGTCCCGACTGAGACTCCAGTCTATTCTCTTGGTCTTTCAGATCGGAGTTAATGTCAAAATACCTCGCCAGATTCGTTAAAAGCATTTCGTTAGCTCCTATTTAAGTGGCGCTCAACGGTGCAGCGAGAAAAAAAATTGAGTTTTGGATTGATTCGCGCATAGGAATTGTACGCCTAGTGTCGAAAATATAATGAGCCGGAAAGCGCCCTCAACCAGAGATCCTTTAGCGCGGAGGTGGCGGCGTGTTATAGACGACTACCACCTGCTGAGGTTGCTTGGTGGCAAGAAGCAGGGCAACGAGCCAACCGATAAGCGTGACCCCGAAGAAGATGTTGACTATGACAACAGCCGTTTTGTGTGGACTGTTTCTTTTGATGGCCGTGATGGTGGGCAAGAAGTATATGTATAAGATCAGAAACAAAGCGGCGATAGCGAAAATGATTTCGACCGGCGTGAGATTACTCAAGTTCGTATGATGGCGCATATGATGCCTCGATTCTTAAGAGCTTATGTGAAGACCGGGAGCAAGGAATGTTCCATTGCAATCCGGCCATTGAAAAAAGTGCAATGAGCGCCTCAGGCTGTTTTTGCCCTGGCGTGGCCGTCAAATTCTAGACGGACCTTGAAATCATCCGTTAGCACAAGGCAGGCGTCATAGGTGCCGCTGCCGTCTTTCTTTTTAAAGCCCTTGATGAGTCCGGTTCGGCCTTTGGTGACAAGCTGCCGGATGTGTTCATCGGTAAGCGTTTTGCCATTGATCTGCCCCCAGATGGAAAATTTACAGCCCTGCTTGTAGCGCGAGCACCCGGCGCCCTTGATGGTCTTGCGCACGGTTCCGGTCTTGCATTGGGGACAGGGGCCGTAGGCATTGGGATTCGGGACGGTGGCCATCGCGGGGCGGCTGGCGATAATTGCGGGAAAGATCTCCTGCACAAATCGGATAATCGCAGTAGCCAAGAAATCAGGTGGTGTATTGCCGTCTTGGATGTTGGCTAACTGCTGCTCCCAAGAGGCAGTGAGGGCGACATCCTTGAGAGTCGAATGGACCTGGTTGATGAGGGCTTTGCCTTTTTCCGTGGGTAGAAGGGATTTCTTTTTGCGGTCAATGTAGCCGACCGCAATCAGTTTTTCGATGATCGCGGCGCGCGTGGCAGGGGTGCCAAGGCCGCTTTGCTTCATATAGGCGGCGAGGTCGTCATCCTTGATCTCCTGCCCGGCATTCTTCATGGCTGTAAGCAGGCTGGAGTCATCGTAAGGTTTGGGCGGACTGGTTTTGCCTTCTTTCAGTTGGGCGCTTCGCTTGATAATGCTTTGGCCTTCAGCAAGCGGCGGTAAAGTCTGAGCATTTTCGTCTGTTTCCTCTTCGAGCGCGGATTGGCTGTTCAGCACCGTCCAGCCGGGGTCCCGGATGACTGAGCCAAAGACGCGGAAGGAATGCTGGCCGATTGCCATGATGGCGGTTGTCTCATCGCGGACCTCGGCGGGAAGAAAGATACTCAGGAAACGGGATGCAGCTAGCTCATAGATGTTGCGCTGCTTTGCCGGCAGGTCGGCGGGTGCAGGTTTGTGAGTGGGAATGATCGCGTGGTGATCGGTGAGTTTTGTATCGTCCACGTAGGTTTTTGAGAGCTTGAGGCCGTTAGCGAGTGCCGTTAGCGCAGCCTCGATGGGCCAGTCCGTCGGTAAAGCGCGAATGAGGCTAGCCAATTCCGGCAGCATGTCATGCGACAGGTGGCGGGATTCGGTTCGGGGATACGAGAGGATTTTGAATTCTTCGTACAGGCTTTGGGCCAAGTCGAGGGTTTCCTGGGCGGTGTAGCCGAATCGCTTGTTCGCCTCTTTTTGCAGGGTGAGCAAGTCGAACAGAGGCGGGGCTTTGGTTGTCTTCTCGGTGGTGGTGACGGAGAGGACAATGCCGTTTGGGATTGGTGAGATTTGGTCCAAGATGGCTCGGGCAGCGGCGCGGTCCTTAAGCCGCGTTTGAGGATCGTCGCCGGGTGTGATGTACCTGGCCGTGAAGCCGGGTTCAAAGACCACGTGGATTTCAAAGAACGCGGTAGGTTTGAAGCTGTCAATCGCGATTTGGCGATTGACGATGAGGGCCAGGGTGGGTGTCTGCACCCGGCCCACTGTGCATGTCTGACCATTAATTAAGGTATGGGCGCGGGTGGCGCTCAAGCCCACGAGCCAGTCAGCGCGGGCCCGCGAAGCTGCGGCTGCTGAGAGACTGGCAAAGGCGCTCAAGGGTTTGAGGTGGCGGAATCCCTCCCGGATGGCCTCCGGGGTTAAGGAGCTGATCCAGAGGCGCTGAACGGGTTTGGTCGCACCGGTCAGTTGATAGATAAGGTCAAAGATATGCTGGCCTTCTCGTCCGGCGTCGGTTGCACAGATGATTTCTGTGGTGGTTGGATTAAGGAACAAGTTCCTGATGCAAGCGAATTGCTGTTCGGCTTTGTCCGCGATGCGATACTTCCATTCGCTCGGAATCATGGGAAGCTGTTCCATTCTCCATGGGCCGCCCCAAGCCGGATTCATTTCTTCCGGTTCTGCTATGGTGACAAGGTGGCCGAAGGCGTAAGTCACCTTATAGCCATTCCCTTCAAAGTAGCCGTCCCTCTTCTGATTGGCCCCGAGGACGGCGGCGATGTCGCGGGAGACGGATGGTTTTTCAGTTAACACGACTTTCATGGATGCCTCCTGAGTTCTGCATTTGGAGAATGAGATGAGCACGTTCAAGAGCAGCTTCTTGCACGAACCCATGAGCGTCCTGCTTGGTGATACGACACGCTCTCAGAAGTAAGGCGTAATCATTTCTACGAAAGCTGAAGCGAAAGCCTCGCAGGGTATAACCAGAGGCACGGCTGTTGCGTCGGGCAAGACGGAATTCGCGGTCGTGATTAACCCAACTACGCCACATCCGGTAGAGTGGAAGGATCGTAGAGCGTAGAACTGCGTTCATAGTTATGTCGTCTCCTTTTGCTGGTTTTGATAAATAGGGTTGAGGGTGTATTGGTCTTCGGTTGGTGAATAGGATCTGAGTTCGAGTATCTCGGAGATGAAACGCCTTGCGTGACGGCGTTCGATATGGACGAGCAAATGGATTGAATCGGCGATGTTGGCTTTGATCGCTTTGTACGGCAATTCGATTCCGCTTTGCAGAACGCAACTTGCTAATCGAGAGAGGGCCTGGCTGGCGGAATTGGCATGGATGGTGGATAAGCTTCCACTGTGGCCGGTATTGAGGGCCTGCAACAAGTCGAACGCTTCCTCGCCGCGTATCTCTCCCAGGATGGTGCGTTCAGGGCGATGGCGGAGACTTGCTTTGAGCAGGTCGCGAATGGTTACAGCCGGAATCTTCGGTCCCTGTTGGCGGCGTGCCTCAAAGCGAACGAGATTGGGTTTGCGGATGTGGATTTCCGCCGTGTCCTCGATCACGACAAGGCGGTCTTCATCGGGAATGAAGTCGGCCAAGATGTTAAGTAAGGTGGTCTTTCCAGTTCCTGTGCCACCGCTGATGAGGATGTTCTTCCTGTCCTCGATTGCCTTCCTAAGAAGATCGGCCATGGGTTCGGTGATGGTGCTGATGCGGATGAGGTCTTCGATGGTGAAGCTGCGGGTATTGAATTTGCGGATGGTGAGGGTGATGCCATGAACGCTGCAGGGCGGCAAGACGGCGGCGATGCGGCTGCCGTCCGGCAAGCGGGAATCAAGGATAGGCTTTTCCTCGGAGATGTCATCACCCAGTGAGCGGGCGATGTTTTGCACGGCAACGCGGAGCTGGTCGGTCGGAATGGTGACGCCCTGGACCTGCTCCATCACGCCTTGCTTTTCAATGAATATGTCCGTGGGCGAGTTAAGCATGATCTCGCTGATGTTGGGGTCAAGAATGAGGCTCTCAATCTGCCGTAGATAGGGCAGGATGAGCCGGTATCCGGGATGGATGTTGGCTGTACTCACGCGCTCTTTGCTCCGGCTTCAGCTTTGTTTGACTGAGGCGGATGTGGCGGTGGGGTCCGCTTAGGACGGCTTCCGCCGCGGCCGAGTTTGGCATTGGCTGGATCCGCCTTCCAGGTCTGGAATTCGGCATCCTGTTTGAGCGTCCGGCGGATGCATTCGGTGATTATGGCCGACGGAGCGGATGGGTGAGTAGCTTTGAGGAAGCGGGCATAGAGTTTGACATCGGTTGCGGTTTCCTCGGGCAGATGAATGGTCATGGAAACTTCTTTTCCTTGGGGCGGTATTTCAATAAGCGGCATAACGATTGATTCACTCCTTATCTGGTTGGTACGGTTTGATTTGGTTTGAACTGCGTTTGGTCGTGCTTTGGTGTGGATTGAAAACGTTTGAAACCACGATGAACCACGATTGATCTGGGGTTGGTCGAGGGTTTGTTTTTTGATAGAGCGAGCACCCGCAGCCCATTGCGCTTGCGCAACGCAAGCACTTTGCACGATCCCCAGCGCAAAGATGCGCGCAGTCGCCGCGAGCGACGGAGCAATGGCAAAAAACTTTGGCTCCCAAGAGCCAAAGTTTACGCAGGCCCCCCAGGGCCGGAGAGCCGTGATGCGAAGCTCCCAGGCTGAGCAAGGCGAAGGAAGCACCCCAGTGCTGACTGAGGCGGTCACGGCAGAAGCAATCGCGAGTCCCAACGAGCGATAGCGGAGGGAGCGTCCCCAGACGCGAACTGATGCGGTGCTTCCTGCTTCGCGCGCAGCGCGACCGACTGGCGGCCTGGTCCATGAGCGAGGGAACCCGAGCGAATAGGCCGCCAGTCGGGCGCGGGAGCGCGGGCGGGCATCTTCGGAAATGTTCTTGGCGAGCGCTCGCAGCCAATTTCCGTCTTCGCCCACCTCTTGGGTTTTGACTTTGGCCCTGGCCAGCGGGTGCCCTGTGAGAGCGCGGAACAGGGAGGCTGGCCTGGGCTTTGCGTAGTAAAGACGCGGGTTTTAGGCTGAGAGCGCGGAAGCCGGTAGCGTCTTTATGGAGCAAGAGGGCGACAGCCCTGGCCGGAATGCGAACGGGGCGAGCGCCCGCAGCCCAAAGCGAGCATTCCGGCAGAGATTTTCGGGCCACAGCATGGGCCACGGCATCGGCCACATCATCGGCCACAGCCGATGTGCCATGGTGTGGCCCATGGGCCATGCGACGTGCGGACGGAGCATGGCGGGCTTTTCTGTCGCATGCAGTGGCGAGAGAGAGGGCCGGGTACTCGGCCCAGAAGATCGTTAGCAGGCTGAGAGAATGCATCAGTGCTGTGCTCCGTTGGGCACGATGGCAAGCTGGGGTTTGAGCCAGGTTTGAAGATTGGCGAACTGGAACATCTTGTAGTCGGTGAAGGTGAGGGAGAGATGCAAGCGCTGCTCCCGCATAAGCTCCTGAATCCTGTCGGTCAAGGATTCATGGAGCGTTTGCTGGTCTTCGAGTGTGTTTGTGATCCACAAGACATAGTCGTAGTCGTTAGCATTGATGTGGCGAACGTGTCCGGGAATGATGTTGTCTTTGTAACGAGCTGGACTCTTGAGAGAGAGTTCGCATTCGATTGCCACCCTAAGGCCATCGGGGTCGAGGGCGGTGAGGTCGGGGCGAACGTTGTACTTGGACTCGGCTTTGGTGAGGTTGGCTTTTGCTTCGCGGTCGCAATAGACAAACTCTGTCCAGCCGAAGATCTCGCCGGTGATGCGGATTCGCTGGATCGATAAATAGTGTTCGAGCCGCGAGACACTGACTTTGGAGATATTGAAGGTCAGAGAGCTAACCTCTTCGCCGGCAGGCGTGGCGACTTGCTGACCTTCAGCGGTGATGCCCCAGAGTGTGAGCGTTGCCATCCCGGTACGGATGGGAGAGCGGCGGATGAGTCCCGCCTGCTCCAGATGAATCAAGAAACGGTGGATGTTGGTGCGGTCTTTGATCCGCATGACCTGGCCAAGAAGTGGCTCGGTTGAATAAATGGACGTGCGCAGAAAGGAGAGCACGTCTCGGGCTTTGCGCCGGTTTTGCTCGTAAGCGGCCATACGTGGAAGCAAGGACATGGGATTAGGTGAGGTTCTTTTTGGCTGGATCGTCAGAGTTGCCGGTGGCTGACTGGCTGCTGGACGATGCAGCCTGAGTTGCAGGTTGCGCGGAGGGCGCGCTGTCAGCAGCGGTCTGGTTTTGTGGTTCGGCCTTTGCTTTTGGTTTGGCTTTGGCTTTTTCCTCGCGCACAATTTCCGGCGCCCTTGGCGCGGGTACAAGCTTCGGTCTTTCGCCGAGCGGCATCCGGGCGGCTTGGCAGCGTTTTGCTAAACCAACTCCAAAGAGCATTCCCACCAGCTTGGGTAGGGCAAGAATGTCATTCTCGGTGAGTAATGCCCTTTCGACTTCGGTGTATTGAGCTGTGGCGGCATCGAAGGCAGATTGCTGGATGTCGGTACGGCGGGTTTTGGCAATGATTTTGCCGGAAAGCTTGGAAGCCCATTCCGCTGTCTCCCCGGTCTTAGCGCGATAGATGAATTTGATTCCGGTGTTTTCGAGGACGGCTCCGCGGACGGCGGCGGGATCAAGCCCTTTGCACTCCTCAAGGTCGCCAACACTTTGGTGGGCAAGAATGAGATGGCAGTTTTTGTCGCGCACGCACCCCAGGGCCTGTAAGGCGGGCGGGGACAGAATGTACTTGAATTCGTCCAGCATGAGGGCGATAGGCAGGCGGTCGGCCGACTCTTCGCGTCGCTTTTCGATGATCTGCAGGATGCGGAGTAGTAGCAGCTTTTGGCACTGAATGGATTCCTCGCTGCGAATGCTCCCGATGATGTAGAGGAAGCCGGGAGTGGAAATCAGTTCGGCAAGATCAGGGCCCTCATCTGTGTCGATGGCATCCAGTTCCGTCATTTCGGTGAGCTGTTCTAGAAACGCCTGAGCATCGTCATCGGTGATGTAGGGACTGTCATCCGCAACCTGAAGCATCCGCTTGATGGTCGGGTTTGACCCGGCGCGGCGGATTACGTCGCGGGCAGCTCTGCGGTCCAGAATGCGGTAGAAGTCAGCGATGTCACCTTTTCGGCCAAGGTCGAAAATCGTAATCAACAGCTCTTTCATCTCCGAGTAGGTTGCGGAGCGGAAGGGGTTGACCTGGGGCGGAGTGTCTGGTCGCAAGTCGATCAGGTGAAAGGGCAGGCCATGATCTTTTGCAGCGCGGGCAATGACTCTGGATGCGTACTTGTCATTCTTGGGATCAAAGATAATGACGCGCTGGCCCTTGAGCGCGCATTGAATGAGGATCATGTTGCTCATTACGCCTTTGCCTGCGCCGGTTGTGCCAACAACCTGCATGTGGGTAGTGTTGAATTCCTCCCACGAGATGTAGTTGGGTTTGCGACGCTCATTCAGGCCGGTGAATAGTCCTGTTTCCAACGAGAAATAGCGGTAGGGATCATAAGGCGGCCATTCGGTTTCCTCGAAGCTCTTGCGGATATCAGAGAGCGTATCCACTGCGGGCAACCGTTTGGTTGCGCGGTGCCAAAGCCACAAGATGGGCATGATTACGAGATAGAGACTGAGGGTTCCGTAGAGTGCAAACTGATTAAGCCAGAGCTGGTCATAGAAACGCGCGGCCATCATGAGGCTGATAAAGTGCAAAAGCACGATGGCGGCGATGACTTTGTTCGAGAAACGGCGATCTTTGAAATTCGGGAGGGTCACAACGTGTTCTCCTTGCGCATAACCTTTGTGTCATGCAGAAATGCAGCCAGCCAGGCAAGACTGCTAGCGACCATGTAGCAGGCGAGTAGCGGGCGCTGGCGGAGAAAGAAAGACATGTAGCCAACTTCAACTTTGTCCAGCCAGAGGGAAAAGGGTTGGTGGAAGAGGCCTTTGAAGATGAGCCGGAGAGCGAGAAAGTCGAGATGGGCGTCGTGGCTGGAAACCAGGACTGCGGACAGTCCCCAGAAGAAAAGGATGAAAACCAGGGCGCCGCTCACCAGAAAGCGTCCGTACTGCTGCGGCAATGTAGGCTGCGGGTTCGGCATGATTGCGGTACTCCTTTATGTGTGCTCAATTCAGCGCCTCGTCTTCCCGGAAATAGGAGATGGCGAGACCGAGCGGGTTAATTTGAATGAGGTCATTGCTCACGGTGTCGCGGAAAGCAAAAACAAAGTGAGCGGTGTACTGAGAGCGTTTGATCTCACTGCCATCGAGAGGCGATCGGTAGATCAGTTCATATTCGACTGTGGCCTTATAGGGCGCAGAGCGCAGGTCCTCAATGTCAATGCGATTGACCTTGACTGCCTGTTCGGGAGCGGAGCTGGACAGGAAGTTGTCGATGGTCTTGTCTTTAGTCCAGGCAGCCAATGTGTTGTCCGCAAGCTGCGTGTCCATAAACAGTAGACCGCGACGGAAGTCGTCGCGGATGGTTAGCTTGTTCCGGCTGTAGTACAGGCGGCAAAACTCGGTCAGGAAGTATTTGATTTCCTTTTCCTGAGGTTTGTAGTTGAGGTCATCGTATTTGATGGCTTCGGCCCGGCCGATCTCGTCAATGCGGACATAGCGCGTATGAAAGCTGTCGATCTTTTTGCCCGTGGCATAGGCGATGTAAAGCGAGCCCGCGCAGAGCAGGGAGAGTGCCAGGATGGTGATCTTTAAATAGGTATTGGTCACCACGGCATCTCCCCACTGCTCCGCATAAAGACGCTTGCCTGCCTGGAATTCGGCATCGGACTTGGCCGGAATGGTCGGTAGCTCAGGGCTGCGAATTGAAGGGCTGGTCATCGTTCTGTTACCTCCTGTTTGAAACCCCTAAAAGGCTTTCATCACCATGCCGGTGATTACCGATTGCAGCCCACCGCCTGCGCTGGCTGAGCCACTGAAGATGTCCTGGACGAGGCTGGGAATTTTGAATATGGCGTAAAGGCCGGCACCGAATATGATCAGCAAGAGGGGTATCTGACCAAAACTGATGGCAATCTCGCCTGCCGTCGGCAGGGTTGTGTTCAAGACAGAGAGCATGATTTGACAAATGCCCAGAAGGACGATGCTGGCGACTACGGGATAAAAGCTGTATTTGATGAGAGCCTTGAGCCAACTCCAAAACAGAAAATCGAGCTTGGGCACGATCATGAAAGGAATGAGGACTGGGCCAATCACGAGCACGGTCCCCAGCGCAAGATAGCCGAAGGCGATCACAACAAAAATAGCGAACTCCAATACGGCAATGAGAAAGGTGACGATCAGATAAACGACCAAGTCGCGGAGTTCCCATATCGAGAATGAATCCATGCCCGCAATTCCCTTAGTGATTTGGTCAAGTTTGGCGAGCATCTGTTGTTGTGTGGTGGCGCTCACCAGATCGGCCATGCCAAAGGCAGTTCTGGGAATGGCTTCGGAAAAGGAATATCCGCCCAGGAGCGGGCTGGACCGCGTGTAAAGCGTCAACATGATCCAAACCACCAGAATCAATCCAGCCAGAGTGCGGAGTTTATCCAGCGAATGGTGGCCGGAGAACGCGATACGGCTTCCGGCGATGACAATCATGATGATGGTCACGGTGCGGAAGATGTTAAGGCCGAGTTGCGCGAACGGAGTGCCGTTCTCGGTAAGTATTTTAAAGATGGTGTCGCGAAGCGAAGCCAGCAGATT
>DATDGH010000729.1:0-15284 GCA_036522215.1 Candidatus Angelobacter sp.
GAGGTAGAGGTCCAGGTCGCAGGCGCTAGAGGTGACTGGGTGGTACCGTCAGAAAAGGTCCCTTTCGCTGTGAATTGCTGCGTCTGACCACCGAGGATGGTCGCCGAAGTTGGCGTGATGGCGATAGACTGCAGCACAGCGGGCGTCACCGTAACCTGCGCGGTTCCTGTTTTGCCTTCCCAGGCGGCGTTGACCGGTACGGGGGTCCCCGGCGCAGTAGGGCTCTTCCCTGTTACCAAACCGCTGGCCACGGTCACCACGCCGTTCTTTACGGTCACTCGGCTGCTAGCCACATCCACATCTCCGGCTTCCCCGCCGGTCGCCGCCCAACTGGCGCTTCCAGTCAGGTCCGCCGTTGAACCGTCCGAATAAATCCCCAAGGCCTGCAACTGCTGAGACTGTCCATTTGCAATCGAAAGGGCAGCAGGGGTCACGGAAATCGAGTTCAGCGTGGCAGCGGTAACGTTCACCGTGGTGCTGGCTGAGATGGATCCCGAGGTTGCAGTAATCGTCGTCGAGCCCACGTTGTTGGCAACAGCGTGTTCAGTACCGTCGAGTGTGGCTACCGTCGGGTTACTGGAGGTCCAGGAAGGAGAAATGGCAGGGGCAGTGCTGCCGTCGGAGTAGATCGGGGTCGCAGTGAAGGGAGTAGAAGCAGTCTGCCCTTTGCTGAGAGTCAGGTTGGAGGGTGTGATGACAATCGAGACCAACGTCTTCGGTCCAACCGTTACGCTCACGGCTGGCGATGTAACACTTCCCCAGGCGGCAGTCACGGAAGCGCTCGCGCTCCCAACGAAAAGCCCAGGAGGTCCAGGACTGGCGAAGTCAGCCGAGGGTGCCCACGTGGTAATCGCAGTGAGGTCCTGTGTAGTTCCGTCGGAATAAGATCCGGTGGCTGCAAGCTGCTGCGTTTGACCGGCAGCAAGCGCCGGAGCAGATGGAGCCACTGCGATTCCAGATAAGGAAGCAGCAGAAACTGTGACCGTGAGTGTGCCTGATATCAGGCCCGTAGGATCCTTGGCGGTGATCGTGGCAGTACCAGGTCCCGATGGGGTGGCAAGCCCGCCAGGAGCAATCTTGATGACAGTGTTATCGCTTGAGGACCAATGGACGCTCGAGGTGATGTCCTTAGTGGTGCTGTTGGAGCTAGTCCCGGTCGCGGTAAACTGCACGCTAACATTGATGGGAATGGGAGGGAGGTTTGCCGGCGTGATGGCAATGCTCTGCAGCACTGCCGTGCCTACAAATAATGTCGCAGCAGGCGAGACAGTCGTCCCCACAGAGGCTTGGATCTGGGTGCTTCCATACCCAACTCCCGCTGCGACTGCTGTGGCTGCGGCTGTGGGATTCGTGCCCGGCGCCGCGGGAAGTGTTCCGTCCCAGACCAGGCGGACAATGAACGCCTGCTGGCCACCGTTGGCAAAGAAGTGGCTTACAGCGTAGCCCAAATAGCTGCGGGCATCCAGTCCGCCAAACTGGCTGGCGAAATCCGACCAGCTCTGCACCAGCACTGCCTTATCGGTCGGTCCTTGAGGCGCCCAGCCAACAAAAGCGGCGATTGAGGTGGCCACACCCGTAATGGTGTGGACTCCACTGGGAATCTCCTCTATATAAACTCCTGGATAGGTAAAGGTCGGCGGCATCGTTCCATCCTCCTGTAATCAGTCACCCGGCTTTAGTCAGAGCACCGCTGATGATCCACAGCTCATTGCACTTCGTGGCAGTTCAGAACACGAACAGCACTTATTGGAAGCAGCACCATCTGCTGCGGCGTAATTCGAACCATGGCATAAGCCCGCGGAACGTTTCCGGAGTCGGAAAAATCCACCACGACTCCCTCAGTTCTCACGTCGGCCGTAAGCTTGGCCAGCACTTCAGACGGTTCTGGCAGGAACACATCGGAAATGCTGAAACTTACGCGGTCTCCAACCCGCACACTCCTCGCAGTCTCCATCTTCTGGTGACCTTCTGGCTATCTTTTGCTTGCAAGCGATATTCCAGGCCTTCTTAGGGAAATGAGAAAGGACACGGAACTGAATTGAAAACGGAGCAACATCAAAAGAATGAGCACTTTGCAGGCATTCAAGGCACAATTAAGCAAAAAGAAATGCCCGCCTGCTTCGTGAGCACTACTGCCAGTATTGGCAGCTGATTGCCAAAATGGAACTATTGAAATCGTGGATCAGATTGGCTGATGAAGAGCCTGGTGCTCATTCTTAAGGGAAGTTGAAGCTCTGCGCAGATTGGCGTTTTTCTCTGCGAGAGGTTGCAGCGCAGCCGAAGGTTTTCAACCCGGCCGAAAATCAGCTCAGCAAAGAATTCGCGTCGCAACTCCGGCCGGGCGATCCTGCCTTTTCCTGGCTTTTACGGTGCGCTTGAATTTTGTGATAAAGCGTACGTTCGCTGGTTTGCAATCGCTGCGCGATTTCGCGCCGGGTAAACCCGCGCACGCTGATGGCAGCCTCCAGCACACGTCTTTCAATCTCGTAGAGGGCTTGAGAGTAGGAAACACCGCGCTGCGAGATCGCTCTCCAGGTTGCATTGGCTGCCTCAGTCAAGGGGTCAGTCTCGGCCCCAGCGACTTCTGTAGCGGTTTCCGGCACCCAATCCGCCATTCCAAGGGACTGGCCTTCACTTTTCAGAAAAAGCATTCGCTGGACTGCATTTTCCAATTCGCGCACGTTACCTGGAAAGGGCCGGGACTGAAGAAACCGCAGCAGTTCCGGATCAACCTGTTCGATAGGGCCGTAAAGGTCATTGTGTCGCCTTGCCAAAGCTAATACCAGAGTCTCCAGGTCCGGACCGCGATGGCGAAGAGGCGGCAACGTCAGCTTGACCACATTCAACCGATGGTACAAGTCGGAGCGGAAACGGCCTTCGGCTACCAGAGGCTCCAAAGGCTGATTGCAGGCCGCAATGATGCGAACATCCACGGGGATCTCGCGGTCGGCCCCGACAGGTCGTACCGTTCCTCTCTGAATCACATCCAGCAGCTTGGGTTGGAGATGAAAAGGAAGATCGTTGACGTCGTCCAGGAAGAGCGTACCGCGCTGCGCGGTCTGAAAAAGGCCCCTGCGGTCAGAAACCGCGCCGGAAAACGCGCCGCGCTGGTGGCCAAAAAGTTCGCTTTCGGCCAAGGCTTCGTTAATAGTGCTGCAATGGACTGTAACAAACGAAAATGAATTACGTTTCTTGTCTAGCTGGTGGATGCCTTTGGCCAATACTTGCTTGCCGGTACCGGTCTCTCCTTCCAGGAGTACAGTAATGTCGCTGACCTCGGCCGCCTTGTGGGCTCTTCGCAATAGCGGCACCATGCTCGGAGAACACGTAATAAACTCTGATCGGCCGAATTCGCTCAGCAGTTCCTGGTCCGATAGCTGGTTACTCATGACATCCTCGTTTTTGGGGCAGTTAAAAGCGGGTCTGTCGTTTTCTGAATCGGGTTTGCGGGGCCGCGATTGAGATTTAGACCGTTCCTGAGCCAGGGAACGGTGCCAGGTGATCCGGTGAAGAGTCCCCTACGTCGGGTACCGTCTCCTCCGGTTCGCGAGTTTGATTCCGTCGGAACTTCCAAGAGGAGTGCCAGAATTGTACTCCGATCTCACCTGAATGAAACGCTTGAATTCCGGTTTTACCTACGAATCATCGTCAATAAATCTGGGATTTTATTGCAAGCTGTTGACCGCAAGAGTGATTACAGTGGGTTTCAAAAAAAGCAGATATTGATGGGTGGGCCGCCGAGACCGGAAACGACTGCTACCAGAGAAAACCTCCCCCGGTCTCCTTTGTCGCCAATCGATCGTCGAACTTCGGGAAACCACGCGCGCCGGAAATGTCAGCGGACAGGGCAACTCTGTACCGCGAAGATTAAGGATGGCGGGTTGACGCACGAACCCTGATGGTTGAGGTCCACAGCTCGTAAAGGCCAGAGCGACTGTCGGACCAAAGCAGATGAAAGACGCCGTCGGCGTCCGCAACCAGTCCCATGTAATCGCCCCCCGCCACCCAACGCGTCCCAGCTTCCCCGTTCTCCGGCGTGTGGGGGCAAGAGGGCGCCGTCGAAACCTTCACCTCGGGGAGAAAGGTCTCACCCCCATCGAGTGACGCCGCGAAGTAAACTGATTTACAGCGAAAGCCGCGTTTCACGGCGTGCGACTTTTCGCGCCCGTCGTACCATGCTACGCCGACCACATGATCGCGATTGACAGCCACCACCGCAGTGCTCGCCCAGGGATCCGAGCCCGACTTCCGATTCACCTGCAAGGGCGCCGACCAGGTCGCGCCACGGTCGGGCGAATAGTGGAAGTAGATCCGCCGATGATCGCCGTCATTACAGACCCAATAAAGGCGGTCAGCGAGGCTGCCAGCGTTAGGATCGACCGCCAGCTCAGGAAAAGAATGCTTGCAGGATTCTGAGATCATGTATGGAGGTGAAAAGGTCTTGCCACCGTCCGAGGAAGTCATCATCCAATCGCGGCCGGCCTCCACGTCCTGGCTGCCGTTTAGGGCCGGCCGCTGGAAGTCGCCGAGTGGGACCACCAGGATGCCATCCGAGAACACCCCCGGATTCAGAGTGTTGAATTCAAGGTGGAAAGGAACAACCTCGGCCGTTTTGGAGAAGCTCTGACCGTCGTCGTCGGAACGAAACAGGACCACCTGCGCGGTGTCTCCAGAAAACTGGGCCGCCAGAAGATAGATCGAGTCGCGGAACCGCCCGGTGCTGCGATCAACGGTCATGGTGTCATGATCGAAGGATTTTCCCGGCGGATGCGGCAAGACCAGGGGGACGTCGGGCCACGTACGCCCCCCGTCAGCGGAGCGGAACACCTGCAATCCCTCTTTGCTGAGGGCGCTAACGATCGCGGTTCCCCTGTCGCTGATCGCAACCCACACGTCAACGCAATATCTCTTGAGATCATGGGCTTGCCACGTCTGGCCCCCATCCCACGAGGAAAGCGCGTAGCAAGTCGTCACAGTAAGATCGGTGTTGATCGTCACACCCATTGCAGCACCGACAAGGTGATTGGGATGAACCGGATCGACCGCGAGATAAGGCTCGACCAACGGCACTTGTGGGTAGCCAAAAATACGACGATCGGGAGAGACATCAATCTCGGCTGGAGATCCAACCTTCCCCGGCGCTCCCGCTGCCAAGCCGACCATAAACAAAAACAAACTCTTCGCGAATCTCCTCATGGTTCAACCTCATCGTCGAAATCAACACGATCAGCGACTAAGCGACCGCCTTCCTTCGCCCGAGTAAGACGATTCGATTGGGAGCCATCCGTTGGGCTGGCTGCAGCCACGCCTACGGATGTCTTTGCACGTGTCCGGCGAGCGTCTCGCGCATCCTGATCACGACATGCAAACCCGGGTGGAAGTAGATGCGCCGGTGATCGGCGTCATTGCAGATGTAATAAAGGCGCTCAGCTAGGCTGCCAGCGTAAGGGTCGACCGCCAGCTAGGGCCGCTCTTCTCGACCGTTCTCGGCTCCGTTGTCACCGCGCTGCCTGGCGCACCTCAATCGATGCCACGACGGGAGAATGAGTTTAACAGAACACCATACGAGAAATCTCTGTGAGCAAAAAACACTTGACTCTGACCCTACGTCAGGCCAGAGCATGGCGCTGAGCACTATCAATGTGTGTTGGACAGGTCCGACATGTTGGAGGGGTACGACATGTGCAGGGCGGGCGTTAACGAATTCCTCCTTGGTGAAATAATCTGTCGGGACCCGCTTTTCTTCAGGTTGGAAAGGCGCGACAGGCAGCTGCTCGGGGTCTCTGGTTTTGGCGCTCGCTTTTGGGTTTGCTTTTAACCAATTGCCAAATGCTAATTGCCAATGGCTACTTTTCATGGTGGAGCTAGTCGGGATCGAATGGCTTCGATCCTTGAAAACAGGCAAGTTATTGATTCGTCGGAGTTCCTACAATGCCCAGAATGCCTAGAAAGCCTGCATTCCCTGATTCATTGTACGTTTATTGTACGGTGATTTCTTCAAAAATCATCAATTTTTCGACAAGTAGCGATAGCTGAAATGCCCCGCTACAGCCCCATCCCCAAACTAATGTGATCTATCGGCTTTGTGCGGGAGAATTGAGCTCACTTGTGCCGTAGTGTCACTCCATCGAATTGAGAAGCAGGCTTGAAAAATCGGTTGCGAACCCCGTTAGCTGGCAAGTCGCCAAAAAATCTCGTGATGCCAAATCAATTTAATAACAGTCGTCGATTTTTGAAGCCAGTCAAGCCCAATATTTATAACGACCCTATTGGCATGGCTATGATCCCAATCACACTCACTTGTGAGGGAGATTCCGATGCAGTCGAAATCGGACAGCGCATCGCAGGCCAGAGGAGTAGGAATACGACTGGCTTGTGGAGCCGCAGCCTGTGATTACGGCGAGGGCCGCTTGAGCCCTCGGCAAAGGCCTATGGCCTCGGAATAGCTAAAGCATTTTTATATTTACCGTAGACCATATCCGTATCCGGCAAACACCCAGCTGTGTCCTCGGCTGTGATCGCATGCAAGGCGTTAGCTATGGCTTGCTCCAGAGCTTCGACGGTTCGTGCTTTGGCCGAGCGCAACCATTGCTTCACCTTCGCCCAGATCTGTGCGGTGGGATTGAAATCGGGTGAGTACGGGGGCAGGTACACCAGTCGCGCTCCACAGGCTTCAATCTTCTCCCGTACTCCCTTGACCTTGTGGGCACGAAGGTTATCCATGATGACCAGTTGTCCAGCTTGGAGCTTGGGACAGAGCACCTGTTCTAAATAGGCCAGGAATACGTCGCCATCCGTGGCATCTTCGATGGTCATGGTGGCCAGCACACCCTGCAGGGTGATGGCCCCCAACACCGTCAGGGGTGCGCCAATGGCTCTGCGGCGTTGCTTCCTCAACCCGTTCGCTCTCGGGAGCGCGTCCATAATGGCGGTCAATTTGTGTCGTCACCCGCTTTCATCCAGAAACACCAAGCGGGATGGGTCTAGGGCCTGGATTTCTTCCTTCCATGCCTGCCGCCGCTGCTGAGCATCAGCCGTCTCTTGTTCGCGGGCGTGGAGCGACTTTTTTTTAACCGTAATCCCAGATCCTTCAGGGCCCACCACAGGCGCGCTACACTCAACTGCACCTTCAACTCACGCGCCAACTTCTCCTGCAATTCCGCTAAGGTCAGGTCGGGTTGTTCCCGTATCTGGGTTCGCAACCACTGCTCTACCTCTGGGGTCACTTGACTGGTGGGACCGCGTTGGTCAGGCACAAAATCGATCTGCCCTGTCCGCGTGCGCCGTACGGAAATCTTCTTGGCCCAACCCAGGCTGACTCCGTACTGCACGGCTAACTCATTCAGACTTGTCTTGCCCCGATCATAGGCCTGCAGGAACTTATGTCGTAGATCGTTGGAATAAGGTTTAGCCACCAACTTGTGTCGAAGAATCGCGCAGCAGAATAGTCTACACCACCTACAAAAATGCTTTGATGACGTGCAAATCCCGGTAGTGTCTTAATAGCGTGTTGCTGTCAAAACAGCGAGCGCTTGCAATCCTGCTCCTGCCTGCCGTAATCTTGCGGCATGTCCAGAAGAAACGATCTCGCCACACTCAAGAAGCTGATTGCCGAAGCAGACTTGATTCTCGCGACCACTCCACCCCTGCCGGAAAACCGCTATTAAGACACTACCCAAATCCCTGCCAGTGCTCAGGGCCGATTTCGAGCTCGTCGAAACTTATCAGTACACTCCAGGAGAGCCTCTCACTTGTTCCATTACGGCTTACGGCAGCTTCGAAGATGAGGACATTCCACAAGCAACCGTGCTTGCCCGGGAACCACAGACCTCATGTAATTTCGTCGCCAAGATGCTGCCCCGCGATCATTTTTTATTCAGAGTCCTCTGTTTCTTTTATTCAGAGTCCTCTGTTTCGCGGCACTCTTGCCGATGATCTCGTAGAACTGGCACATAAATTATTGAAGGAACCGGAACAGGAGGGAAGCCTGAGACGCTCTGACCCAACTTGATCTTCGAATCGGTCGCTTATGAAATGGTAGATCTTTTTCCAGCACTCGTTGGCACGAGAATGGGATGGCGCCGCATAGGTTTAAATTTTCGTCCATCCGGACTGGAAGATTCAGGTTCGTTTCCGAAAATGCTATTGCTTCGAACTTGTGAGCCTATACTTCCTGCCTACCAATGTCTGATCGCTCCCTGGCGCCGCAACAAATTCTGCATTGCGTCGCTGAGTCGTCGGCAGCCCGACGGAGTAATCGCTCAGCCAAAATGCAACGCCAGAAGGCGCCTTAAGCTTCAGTTCCAGATCCACGCCTTGAGTACCCATTCCGTATAACAGGATAGGGTCGCTCGAATCGGGACGGGGACTGAGGCTGCGACCAGAAATATTCACTGAGGCCAGCTTCACGCTCGGGTCGAAGCGAACAATCATGAGATATGCATCTCTTTGCGACCTCACGTGCATTCGAATCTTGTGCTGATCACCTTGTTGTTCATCGGCTTTGACCTCGCCGATCGGCGGTTGCAAATCAGCTATCGGAGCCGGTGCAGAGAGAACTTGCTGCTGCGATCCCGTCAGAAAATTTGGGACCGGGTGGTGATTGGGTGTTGCGCCGACAAAAAATTGGGTGGTATAGGCATCCAATGAATCGTCGAAGCTGACCCAAACGGCGGCGTGATCGTCACTATTCAAACTGTAAAGAAGCCTATCCTCCCGGGGATACTGAGCGCTTGGATGAGATTGCGCGATTCCAATGCCCACGCAAACCACAGCTCCTGCAAATAACGGCAGGAGAATCGTGCGCCACAGACGTTGCGGAACTGCCACATTCATCAATGGAATACAAATGATGAAAAAAAGTCCCACCAGCAGTCCTACGGCGGCGACGCTCACCAGATTCAGAGTAAGGAAGACATAGAGAAGATAGGCAATTGAGGCAAAGAGCAAAATGGTCGCCAGCGCGCCCACCAGTGTACCCAGCAACCAGGCACGAGAAGATATTGTTCCCGTGAGCTCAAGCACCAGGAATCCAACTGTGGTGAGCAAGAGTGGCCAAAACAGCAGATAACTGCCCGCAGGAAGGCGCAGGGCAATGATCCAATTCAAGATACATACAGCCACTAGGCCCGCCAGCGACAGTTCTTGAAGATCGGAATATCTGCGGAGCTTTGCCAGAACGGCTGCACCGATAGCAGCGCCCAACGCAACCAGACCAATCAATAGAAAAGAGTTGGCCGGTGTATCACCCACAAGCATGCGATGGCCGAGAAGCAGGAGAAGCAGCCACGCCGCCACAGTCATAACCGCTGGAATCACAAGCAATAGAACAAGGGAGAAAAGCATTGATCGGACAAACCTTCCCATGCGGATTCCTGCGCGTCGCATGCTTAGAAGAATTGTTACGATGAGCAGAATCGTGGCAACAACTTCGCCAACAACCACCCAGCCTTCACTGTAGGCAACCAGGTTGCTGCCGAACCAGTCAAAAAAGACATCGTCGCCGGTGCGTTGCTTGAGCTGGCCCAAGTCCATCTGGCCAAACTTGCGTACCAGCGCCAGAGCATACGATCCATGGTGTTGAAGCGATTTGAGATCCAGATTGTCCGCTGTATCCAGCGGGGTATGGTAGGCTTCGAGATGGCCGCCGAAGGCAAAATTAAGCCCCGGAATACTCGCAGGACGAAATACAGTGAAGTCCGTATCGTTGGGCAATAGTTTATAGAGTGCATAGAACAGCGAGGAAGCGGTGGGATAGGGGGCCACACGGGCGACTTCGTTGATCAAGGAAGCATTATTGGCGCTGGTTTCAAAAAGCAACGAAGGACCGTGATTCCCGCGCGCTTCAAAGTTCATCAGCAAGCCAATGTCTTTCATCCGCGAAGAAGAAGCAACAAACGCTTCTGCTCCCAATCGCCCAGCCTCTTCCCCATCGGTGATAAGCACAATCAAGTCGTTTCTAAGCGGCGGACCCGTCTTTAATGCGCGGACCGTTTCCAGAATGGCGCTCACTCCTGATGCGTCATCGGCTGCACCCGGACCGCTTGGGACAGAATCATAGTGGGCCATCAACATAATTGCCCCGGAGTTTGCGGCGCCAGGCAGCCGTGCGACGATGTCGCGAGTGTTTCCGGCGATGAGTGCTCCGGAACCGTTATAAATGCCGATCGCCGTTGCCACCTGCGGCTCCATCCCCAACGCCGAAAGTTGCGCCACAAGATACTCTCTTGCTGTCGCGTTGGCGTCTGATCCAATAGGATGTGGCGCACGTGCTATAGCACGGATGTGCGCAAGTGCCCGCACTGCGGAAAAATCACTTTGGGGTTGACGTCGCCGGTAAGGCATCTGGTGCTTTCAATTTGAAAATGGCAAAGGCTGCTAACAGCAAAATAAGACACCACGCTCCCATTGCCGGCAAAAATGATGGTGATGATGCCTGCTGCTGCACATCGGGAGCGGGTCGGGCGCTCATTTGGGCAGTATTCATAAAAATATCCTCACCCTCTGAAGGTGGTGGTAACCGCCACTTGGAGCGGTTTAAGAAAACAATATGACCTCTGTAGCCCGAGGCATGTGACTGATAGGCAGCCCGTGAAGCCTTGCGGCGTAAGACTTAATCGGACATGATGGCCATATCGCTGTGCAATAAGGTCAACAAATCATGGCCGTCATACCGGCAGAGATTCGAGCAACTCTGAAGCTCTACTTTGACGGGAAAATCCGCCAGTGGTATTCGCGCGGCGATGGCAAAGGCGTCATCTTCATGGTCGAGGCGACATCCGAGGATGAGGCGCGAACCCTCATGGAAGCGCTGCCGCTTGCGAAGGAACACTTGATCGATCACGAGTACATTCCCGTCGGCCCCTTGATGCCATTGAGTGCACTGATGGGCCTCCAGAGGGAATCAGATAATGCGCGACGGAGACAGGAACTCTCAAGCAAGCAAAGAGTTCGACATCAAAGAGCGCACCCGGTTCAATAGTGGGTTCGCCGCAGGTGATGACAAGAGCGTGAGGAACTCAACCAATCAGGAGAGTCCAAAAGGTCACTTATTTTACAATTTCCTCTTACTCTCCTTGAAAGGCCATTTTCAACTCAGGAATGTCAGGACCGTTGGAACCTGAGGCGCGACTAGCGTGGCAAAAAATCTCTGTGCCATGGTCAATTCTCTCAAAATAGAATGCTGAGAGGCTTTGCACCTGGGCGAGCGGAAGAATACGAACGCGCCGTACTCCCCGGTTCAGAGCATCCTGCGCAGCAACTAACTTAACTACCATCGCCGGGGAAACAGCAGGACTTTTGATGAATGCAGCGATATCGTGTGCGTCGAGCCAACGCATTACCGCTCCGTTTCCATCAGCAATTCCATCTGCTGCCGTAAGGAATATGAGTGCATCTGCGCTCCAACCAATGGCGCAGGCCGAAGCGAGTTGATCGGCACATAAGTAACGATAACAAAGATCAAGTGCTGGCGCGATATTAGAGACGACCGGAACTCCGCCGCACCTGGAAATCAAGTCAAACCAAAACGGGTCCACTGGCGCCATCTCCGGCCAGCCATGATTGAATTGAAGGCACTTTTCAAATGTTTTCAGTCTGAATGATTTTTGATCTCCGGCACAAATGCCGATCGCGGGAACTCCTGCTCTCCCGAGGAAGGCGACAAGACGTCTGCCGATTTGATTGCTAAGGATGATCAGATCTTCCTGTGTTGGTGGCAGAGCATGGAGACTGGCAGCATCACATCGGGGACAACTCTCACTGTAACGCAAGGCGCGAGCACCTCCATGTACAAGGAGAATTTGATGCTGATCCAAAAGCAGTTGGCTCAGTGCGCGAACAAGTTTGGCTAACGTTAGCTCTTGCTCCAAACTTGCCCATCCAATTTTGATAACCAGTTTCACGGAAGGGACTGAGAATATGGCTGACTGATTTCCAAAGTCGCGCTTGACTCCTGCCCGGATGCAGATGTGGACATAGCCCTTTGATCTCCCTTCCAAAGATGGGAGACATCGCCAAAATTCTCAGTAACCCATTGGTCAGAAAATATGGTATCCAGGTAACGCTCACCGCGATCGGCCAGAACGGCAACGCAGATCGATCCGGGTTGCAGGCAAGGCCGCAAGCGTTCAATTGCGGAGATGATGGCGCCAGAGGATCCACCTGCCAAAAACGCCTCTTCCTGCAACAGGCGATGACAGCCTATAACGCAGTCAAGGTCAGTGACATGAACACATTCATCTGCCAGATGAGCAGCATACAGAGGAGGCCGCAACGCGGCCCCATGCCCTGGAATCAGGCGTTTACATTTCTTGTCGCCAAAGATCACGCTGCCCACTGCATCTACGGCTATGATCTTGGTGTGTAGACCGTGCCTTCTCTTGTATTCCGCGCACCCCCTCAAAGTCCCACAGGTACTGGTAGCACAGAACAAGAAATCGAGCGCGCCGTTTAAGGCGACGGTTATTTCATCCATGGTCCGATAATGAGCGCTGGAGTTAAGCTCATTTGCATATTGATTGGGCCAGAAGCTGTCCTCGAAAACGCCGAGCAAATCTTTTACTCGCTGAATTCTCGCGTGAAGATACTCTCCTGTTTCGGGATCGGGTTTGGTAACGATTTCTACTTCGGCATTATAGGCCCTGAGAAGGTTAATGTTCTGCCTGGTAGTCTTGGAATCCACAACGCAAATAAACCGAAGTTTATGATATGCGCAAATCTGAGCCAAGCCAATTCCCATGTTGCCCGAACTCGACTCCACGATTACAGTTTCAGGACCGATAATACCGCTCTTCAATCCATGCGTGATGATGTTATGTGCAGGGCGATCTTTTGTACTACCACCCGGATTAAACTGCTCAAGCTTGGCGAAGAAATGAATGTCGCTGCCCTTGAAAATGCGAGTGAATTCGACAAGCGGGGTGTGGCCGATGGTGGAGAGAATACCTCGGTTCATAACAAGATCTTTACCTCTAATATCCGACGCAGGCGGGAGAGAGCGAGGAATTGTCCTGAGAAGACAGGGTCCAATTCAGATAATTGAAGCCAATATGGCTTTTTGGGCATGCAAGCGATTGCCTGCCTGTTCATATACTATTGAGTTCGGGCCATCTACCACATCAGCCGTCACTTGTTCTCCACGAATGAAAGGCATGCAATCCATGTAATAAGCACCACGATTGGCGCGGCCGAAGTGTTGGCTGGAGATGCACCACTGGTCCTTGATTCCTTCTTTGTACCTCTCTTCCTCTTCTTTCGACATGCTCAAGCTCTTCCAATTCTTGACGTAAATGACGTCAGCCCCTTCTGATGCCTCCATCAGATCATTGCTGAATTCTAATGAACCGTTCGAGGCTTGAAGAGCAGACCTGGCGAAAGATACGTACTCTTCATCAAGATCAAAACCTTTGGGATACACAAAACGCAGGCTCATGCCGAGGAGCGATCCCACGGTCATCATCGAATGCAATACCCCCAACGACTTTTGCCGCTTCGAATAACCCCAGGCCATCACGATCTTCTTTTTCTTGTAATGCTCACCGTATTTTTCACGTAGCGTGAGAAGGTCTGCCATTATCTGGCAGGGGTGATCTTTATCATCTAACGCATTAATTACTGGGATATTCGTATATTCAGCAATCGTGTCCAACGACCGTCGCCCCAGTCCGTATTGAGTCATGTCATACATGCGTACGATAATGCCATTCAGATATCTGCCCATCACGGCAGCGGTATCTTTGAGCTCTTCACGATTGCTAAGTTGGAGGTCAGCGACATTGTAATACTCAATGTTGCCTCCCAGTTGCCGCGCACCCACTCCAAACGAGATTCGGGTACGAGTAGAAGCAACTGCGAAGAGCAGGCCGAGGTACTTATCTTTCAAATAGGCGTGGTGTTTGCTTTCAGCCTTCAGATCTTGGGCGAAATTCAACAAACCGTTAATCTCTTCGCTGGTGAACTTGCGAAGATCAATAAAGTCACGGCCTTTCAACTGTTGACACCTGAGGGAAAGCAATTCCTGTGGATAAACAGCGGCAGCATGCATAAGGTTCCTCCCGATCAATAGGTCAATATTTTTAAAGGTTCTAAATAGAAATCCCGCAGTTCAGTTCCCAGTCCTTGTTTAAGCGCGCACGTAAGCACGTAGTCGGCAACCGCAAGATCCAGAATGCCCAGACCGAACGGGCTAAAAATCGTAGGCTTGCCCTGAGTTCTTGCTTTTGCAGGATCAGATATGACATCGGCTAATGTGCCGGCTATGAAGCCGCGATTACCGGTGAGTTGCTCGGTCAAATGTACTGATGTCTGGGCACGGCAGACATGCTCGACATCATCCACGATATTGTGAGCGCCCAAGATGATTTCTTCGGACAAATCGCGCAGAGATACATGCAAAACAGTTGTTCCTGGCAGGAACCCATGATCAGTCTGAATGTGAGGTCTTGCCGCCACCGTCGCAAAGGAGATCAGGCGGCATTTCTTGATTACCTCGCGTGCGTCATTGGCAATCTCTATCGCGATGGAGGGAAACAGGTTGGTGCATCGGGCTGCGGTTTGCTCACTCCTTTGGCGATCCAAATCGAACAAGATGACCTTGCCGAGCGGGACAAGTTGCAAGAAGAAAACGAAGAATCACAAAATTGATGACTCCGCAACCAATCAGGCCTACCTGGTTCGGCCCAACTTCCATCAGATACTCCGCGGCCAGGACAGCACTTGCTGCGGTACGGTTCGCGCTAATCAATGAGCCTTCAAGAATTACCTCCGGCCTTCCGTTGTCCGGCGAGTTCAAGATGATGATCGCCGAGGCGCGTTCGATCCCACGATGAATATTTGCAGGAAAAGATGAGATCCACTTGATGCCCGCCACATCGAAGCCATCTCCTATATATGCAGGCAACGCAATAATGCGATTGGGACCACAGACGTTCAGGCTACTTGGCCAAGAACTTTTTTATAGTCAGGAAAAGACTCATTCGCAATAGTTTGTGCGACTATCCATAGCGGATCCACAACCCGAATCTGTTTGTCCAGCAGTTCGCCCGTATGGAGGTGGACCTCAGTGCACCCGGCGACAAAGCCGTGCGCATCATATTTTTGTAGCAAATGCCTTAGTATGCTCAACTGCTCATCCCTGACGTTTTCCTTTTTAATCTTGTATAAGAACTCCCAGTGAATTAATTCCTGGTCAGCATCGTCAATCGATATGATTCGTTCACTTATTTCATTCCATGAAGGGTGAGCCTCAAAAATCCGTGCGTCTCTGGTTCCATTCGTTCTCAATA
>DATDGH010000730.1:0-16361 GCA_036522215.1 Candidatus Angelobacter sp.
CGACAAAAATACCGCCTGAAGCCGTGGATTACGTGGCGTGGGCTTATGCGAAACAGGGTGAATCGCTAATCAAACGGGCTGAGCTTGCCGCATCCGATGGCTCCCGTTCGCTCGTCCAGCAAGCTGCCGAGCGATATAAAGTTGCCTTACGCGTGAAACCTGAGAGCCACGAAATCTTACACAACTGGGGACAGGCGCTTCACGGGCTGGCTAAGACAAAGATGGAAAAAGAGGCGGACGGCTTATTCGAACGAGCCCGTGAAAAGTATGAAGAGGCGCTAAAGCTGCAACCTCGCTATGAAGACGCTCTGACGAACTGGGTGCTTGCGCTTGGGGATCAGGCGAAAGGGAAGAGTCCAGCGGATGCAGCCCAACTCCTCGCGCACGCTGGTGAGGCCTTGGCAGCGGCTTTAAAAGGTCACAGTTTGGGGTTAGCAAATGCCGCAACGGAATGAGAGCAAACATATGGAGAAGCCTGAATCGGGTGCAGAGAATGTAAACGATGGAGCAGAGAGTAGGTTTGAATCCGTCACCAGCGACCCCGTAGGTAAGGTGCTCGTCGTCGGCTCTGGAGATATCGCGCTGAAACAGCGTGCTACATACCACCATTGGATGAGCGAAGGTGTTGCAGTGCACTGCGCGGACACGGATGTATCGCGGCTTGAAGATTGCCTCGAAGGTGTGCATCGTCATGACGTCTCCGATCCTGATGAGTTCAATAGAATGGTCAAATCTGGACCATTCGATCTGTTGCTTGTAAATACGCGTCCCGAACTGCGCCTAGCCACTGCGTTGCAGTATAGCGCCTTCGCCAAACAAATCGTCATAAGCGCACCTCAGGACTCAAATTACCCTCTCATCAAAACTATCTCCACGCTTCCGGCGTTTGATGATCTTCGCAGGAGAATACGAATCCATGACTACTACCGCAACAAAGACGTATTCCCAGGGATAATAAGCATACTTCCGATGTTGCATCGGGATTACGGGCAATTCCGTCGGATGATGCTATTCCTCGTTGAAAACAGGAGCATCAACGATGATTTGTTGAGAGCCCGTTCTTTAAACTCTGGGGTTCTCCAGGACTTGGCAGCCCACATGGTCAGTTTACTTTTGGAGTTGTCAGCGACCGATACCGAGTGGCCAAGCGGACCGAACGATGACAGGGTGCACAGAAGGGAGAGCGTCGAGATCGATGTGGTGGCTTGCAGTGCATCTGTAGAGATTAATTCGATTTTAAGAGACGATGTCGAGACTTTCGCTGCCATCGATCTGAGGGTGAAGGAACGAATATCGTTCCCGGCCTACACGAAGCACGCGCAACTGCGGGAACGCGCTTTCGATGTAGTTGTCGTTGTGGGCAAAGGGTTAGGCATCGAATTCGGAATCCAGGACGATCTCAAAGCGATATCGATCGAATTTGAGCGGGGCAACACAGTGGTTGACCTGAATTCGCTGGCGACGATAGGGCTTCCAAGTTACTTGCCAATTGGCCCACAAATTAATCGGCATCACGGTGGGATAAATCGACCGCTGATGCTGTTGTCCTCGAATCCTCCCCAGCACGCTCGATGGGGGTTCGGAGGGGAAAAGTACCGTCAGTGGCAAACCCTGGCTCTCAGCACGCAAGCCGCGTCAATCATTAATATCGCAAGTCAGATGAAGGGTTCTCGTTTGATGGGTGCTTATCGCTTTGGGGAAGGACTTGGAGATTTTATTAGGAGGTTGGCAATCGAAAACCAGATACGTCCGATCTGGGCTGCGCTACCGTCCCTTACCCAGTACTTAGTCAAATTGCCCCGGCCCCAGGAATACTATGACTAGAAGCAAATGGTTAGCTGCCGAAGGAATCCCCTTGTTATTGGGGAGTTTAGACACTTCATAAAGGCGAATCCTCGGTATGAGCATCGGGTGCAACACCAGAGGGCCTACCGGACAGGCTCGACGCAAATGTATCAGATTGAATCGTTTACGACACACGAGATGTGGCCATGAAGAGACTTGTTGTCGGTTTGGTAGTTGCGAAAGCCGCAAGTTTCAACTGCTTTCAATATCTAAAAATTTGTTTTTCAGTGTTGAATCCAATAAAGATAGCGAGAGGACTGCCGGCAATCCTCCTCGTCCCCAACCGGTTCAACATGGCATCTTTAACAGGAACGAAGTTGCCGAGACGCCCAAGAAGTTCTCTGCTGGGAGGTTGTAAGTTCCAGTGAAAGCTTGCCTGCTCTGCCAGAGAAACTGATGGCTGCACAAAGGAATTCTGCCTTACGTTAACGTATATGTGTATCTACACTCCATCACACGCAACACCCAATACCGTTCACTTAACGAGCGCGGTGAATCCGTTTGATTACGTGTACCGGCTTCTGAAAGAGTGTCGCCCCTCCGGGGCTCGCCATTATCTGTCACTCTACCCAGCGCTTACGCGCAGGGCTCAGTAGATTCCGCCCCTGCCGGGGCTTGATTTTCCAAGCTCCTTGCAGGCTCGAATTCCTTAAGTTTCCCTCGGGGCCCCTGGCCCGCGAAAGCTCATGAAAATCGGCACCGTTACACGAACCAAGCGCGCGCCTTTCGGCGCGGAGACGATGCTCCACCCCGTCACACGAAGCGTGCGTCGGGGACCCCGGTGCTGAGCACCGTCTGTACCAATTAGATTTTGGATGATTTTCGATCCTGAACGTATTGGGGCGGCTGCGCTGCACTCGATTTTTTATCGATGTTTTGATTTCAGAACGAATCCGACGCCCTTTGAACCCCGCACAGACGCCACTCAACCCTTGCTCTAAGCCATTGGCTTTTCAATTTGTTGACGGCACTGGAGCGGGTGGGTAAAATTCTAATTGAAATTGAAATTGAAATTCATTTTCAAAATCAGAGCTTCGTTCCCCCATGCTCCAGGCCCTTATCGTCACTTTGCGCGAAGGAGTTGAGGCCGCACTGATCGTCGGCATCACCCTGGCTTATCTCTCCAAGATTGGCCGGCCGGATCTGCGGAAGATGGTTTATGGCGGGCTGGCGGTGGCCCTGGTGAGCAGTGTGGCCGGCGCAATCGTCCTCTCCCGTTTTCCCGAATTCAACCAGGACAAATTCGAGGGCTGGGTCATGCTGGTGGCCGCTTTCTTTGTGGTCAGCATGGTCATCTTCATGATGAGGACAGGGCGCAAGATGAAGGGCGAGATCGAGACCAAAGTCAGCGCCCTGGCCGGCGCGGGATCGAACTGGGGCCTGTTCGCCTTTGTCTTCCTCATGGTCTTCCGGGAGGGAGTAGAGACGGTCTTGATTCTTAAGGGTGTCTCCCTCGACTCCAGTGATCTGATGAGCTTTATCGGCACTTTGCTGGGAGTAGCCCTGGCGGTGATTTTCGGTGTGCTGTTCGTCAAAGGCAGCGTGCGCATCGACCTGCAAAAGTTTTTCCGCGTGACCAGCGTGATTCTGTTCTTTGTGGCCTTCCAGCTCGTGATCTCCGGCTATCACGAGCTTGCGGAAAGCGGGGTGTTTCGCTCCAGCAAGCAGGAGATGGCCCTGATTGGCCCAATTGTCCGGAACGAATTCTTCTTCCCGGTCACGATTCTGGCCTTGATTCTGCTGATGATCCTGCTGGAATATCGCCGGCGCAAGCCGGAGGCTGTGGTGGCGGCGAGCAAGGCAGAGGAGCGGCGACTACAATGGACAGCCCGCCGCGAGCGATTGTGGGCCGTAACCTTGTGCGCGACCGCATTCATCTTTATCGTTGCTATCACAGCGGACTTTATTGACACCACCAGGGCTGCGGCTCTTTCTCCCGCAGATGCCGTGGTCTTCGATGACCATGGGCAGGTACGAATTCCTGTTGCGAATCTTCAACAGGGCGAACTGCATCGCTACAGCGCGACTGTCAACGGCATTGAGGTCCGCTTTCTGCTCTTCCGCAATCCAGCCGGCCAGGTTAAGACGGTTTTTGATGCCTGCCAGATTTGCGGGGGCAGCGGATTTTACAAGAACGGAAACGGAATCTACTGTAAGAACTGCGCTGCTCCGGTCAATGCAGAGAGTGTGGGCGACCCGGGGGGGTGCAACCCCATACCGCTGCAATCGGTCGAGGAAAAGGATGATAAGGGCAATGTGAAAGCCGTGGTCATCAGCATGGCGAACCTTGCCCAGCAGTCCGGGCAATTTACCAAGTGACTCAAGATGTTTTTCCGGCTTCTTTTCGAATCCTTCCGGCGCCAGCGACGGCGTAAAGCCTTTGCGCTGCTGGCCATTGCTCTGGGCATGAGCATCAGCACCGCCATGATCGCCGTGGCCACAGACGTTGGCGACAAGATGAACTACGAGCTGCGCTCGCGCAACGCCAACCTGCGGCTGACGCCCATCGACGACAGCCTGGATGTCACTATTGGCGGCGTGAACCTCAAGCCCGCCAGTGAGGGCGCTTACATCCATGAATCCGATCTGGTGAAGATGAAAAAGATTTTTTGGGGGCACAACATTCTTGGGTTTGCTCCATTCCTCTCTGACCGGCGGACATTCGATGTAAATCCTCGCGCCGCACTTGACGCTGCCGTGACCTCGGATCTGATCGGCACCTATTTTGCCCAGAAGGTGAAGGGCACAAATGAGAACTTCGTCACCGGCGTGCGCAGCGTAAATCAGTATTGGCAGGTGCAAGGCAACTGGCCTGCAGATGACAGCAGTGACGCGCTCATCGGCCACAGCCTTGCCACCAGGTCAAACATTCACCTTGGGGATACCCTGGCAACTGGCGGCCAGGAGCTGAAGATCGTCGGAATTGTAACCACCGGAGGCCCGGAGGACGAAGCTGTTGTCGCCCCCTTGCATCTGGTGCAGCGGATTCTGGGACGCCCCGACCAGGTACGCCAGGTAATGGTGAGCGCGCTTACCAAGCCGGAAGATGATTTTGGCCGTCGGGATCCCCGAGGCCTGTCGGGCGCAATGCTCGAACGCTGGAACTGTTCGCCTTATGCCAATACCATTGCCTTTCAGATTCAGCAAGTTTTGCCGGACGTGCGCGTAGATCAGATCAGGCAGGTTGAGCAGACTCAGGGAACCGTGCTCTCTCGCATCGCCGGGCTTATGTGGCTGCTCACGATTGCGTCGCTGGTCGCATCTGCCCTGGCGGTCTCAGCAGTAATGGCGGCCACGATTATCGAGCGCCGCCAGGAAGTTGGGCTCATGAAGTCGCTGGGCGCAGGGAACACGGCGGTCGCCTCTTTGTTCCTGACCGAAGCCGGTTTGCTGGCAGTGGCCGGAGGACTCGCTGGATTTGGTATTGGAGTTGTGCTGGCCCAGCGCATTGGCCAAAGTGTCTTTGGCTCCGGCATCACCGTCCATCCGGTGGTTTTGGCGATTGTCCTGTTTGCCGCGCTGTTGGTCGCCTTTGCCGGCAGCACCGGAGCTGTGCGCAAAGCCATCCATTTCGATCCGGCGCTGGTACTGCGGGGTGACGCATGAGCCGCAAGCGGATGCTTCTGCGCTTGATGCTCAAGGCGACCTGGGTGCGCAAAGACCGGGTCTTCACTGCCCTGCTCTCCATTATCGTGGTGGCCACTATGGCGACGGTGGCGCTGACGGTTTATTCCGACCTCGAAGGCAAATTCAGCCGTGAATTCCGCAGCTTTGGCGCCAACGCGATTGCCATCGCCCGCCACGGTACGCTCAGCCATGGTGAACTACAGCAGATCAAGACTATCCTGGGCGAGAAATCAGAGGTTGTACCGCTTGGTTACGCCGTTGTAACCGGAGAATCAAATACTCGTATTGTTGTCGGCGGCACTGATCTGCATGCGTTTCATCAGCTCAATGCATCGTGGTCCTTCAGTACAGATCGGAACGACAGCATTGACAAGTATTCGTTGTGGGGGACGCGAGCGGCGCAGGTGACTGACCGGTCAACTTATGGTTTGCATTACGGGGCCAGATCGATCACCATCTCGCTGGGTCCGGTGTTCAAATCCGGGTCGGAGGACGATAGTCGCATTTACATCGACCTTCAGCAGTTTGAGCAACTCACCGGATTGGAGCCTGACAACGCGCAATTGAGGATTGATGGCGGACCCACTCAGGTTGATAGCCAGATTGCACGGCTCACTGCTTCCCTTCCCCAGATCGAGGTCAAACCCCTGCTGCAGATCGCAGCGACACAAACAGCGGTGCTGAGCAAGACGCGCTCCATTGTTCTGGCAGCATCCGCCGTGGTGGTAGTGCTGATTGTGGTGTGCATGGTGGCCACGCTTACCAGCGCGGTGCTGGAGCGGCGCAAGGATTTCGCCGTGATGAAAGCTTTGGGAGCGTCCAACAGCGCTGTAAACTTGCTGTTCGCGGGCGAGGCTGCGCTTACCAGCATGGTGGGCGCCATTCTGGGATTTCTGGTGGGCTCAGCCATTGCCTTGTGGATTGGCCATGCTAACTTCGGCGCCGCAATCCCGCCCCGGCCGGATTTGCTGGCCCCGGTGGTTGTGGGGAGCATCTTGCTGGCCCTTCTTGCCTCCACTGCGCCCTTGCGCGTTTTGCGGAGAATTCAACCTGCGCGTATCCTGAGAGGGGAATAAATGTCCATTGAGCTCAAAAATGTGACGCGCATTTACCCCGCCAACGTGGAGGTGCGGGCGCTGGACGATGTTTCCCTGTCCGTAGCTGACGGTGAATGGCTGGCGGTGATGGGGCCTTCCGGCTCCGGGAAGTCCACGCTGGTGAACCTGATTGGCTGCCTGGACCAGCCAACCACCGGCACAATCTGGATTGACGGCACCAACGTCGCCCAGATGTCTACGGGCGAGCTGAACCGCTTTCGTTCGGAAAAGATCGGCTTTATCTTCCAGCAGTTTCACCTGATTCCCTACCTCTCAGCGCTGGAAAATGTGATGCTGGCACAGTACTTCCACAGCATGACGGACAAAAAAGAAGCATTGCTTGCCCTGGAGCGGGTTGGCCTGGCAGATCGGGCCAGTCATCTGCCCGCGCAGCTTTCCGGAGGCGAACAACAGCGCGTCTGCATTGCTCGCGCGCTGATCAACGATCCCAACATCATTCTGGCGGACGAGCCGACCGGGAACCTGGATGCGCAGAATGAAGAGATCGTGCTGCGACAGCTACGCCAGCTTCACAGTCAGGGCAGAACCATCATCATGGTGACGCATGATCCAGTGGTGGCTCGCATGGCCGACCGCCGCCTGGAGTTGCACCATGGCCGGATAGCCTCCCAGGAAACATATGCTTTGTCCGATGAAGAGCAGATTGACGAAGTGCTGGAAGAACTTTGGGTGCTGGCTGAGAATGGAGAGCCGGCAGAGCTTGGCCGCATCGAGGTGGATGGAGCCCTGCCCACACGTCTGGCGCTGGAGCGCATGCAGGAGCTGGGGTTGGTGGAGATGGAAGAGCACACCAGCGAGCCGCACACGCATAAACAGGTATTTAATCGCTGCCACGATGCCCTGCGTCCCAGCAGCGATTTTCCCGGCCACGGCGATCACATGATTCTCTTTACCGAAAAAGGCCGCAAGCGCGCGGAAGACATCATTCGCCGTCACCGCCTGGCCGAGCGCCTGTTCGTGCACACTTTTCATGTTCAGGACGAACATGAAGTGGCGGAGCAGGCATGCAGGTTCGAGCACATCCTTTCGCCTGAAGCCACTGACAGCATTTGTTCCTTCCTCGGACATCCGCGCACCTGTCCTCATGGCAGTCCGATTCCTGCCGGAGAGTGCTGCATTCTCAGGCAGTCGGCAATCAGAAATCAGCATTCAGAAGCAGGATTGGCCGCGAACAAACGCGAATAGACGCGAATTGAATGCGAGGATATATGCGTGAGATCAGCATCTCCGAGTTCAGAGCCAAATGCCATTCCCTGATTCGAGAAGTATCCATGACGAAACAGCCTCTCCGCATTACCCACGATGGTCAGCCTCTGGCAGAAATCGCTCCGCCATCTCCGGTGCGTAAAGGGCGCAAGTTCTTGGGTTCTGGAATGGACACCTTTGACATCCTCGACGACGATATCGTTGGGCCGATTATCGACTTCAATAAAAACCTGATGTAAAGGTTTATCTGTGGCAGTAGGGTTCTCTCGCTGGGCTCGAGATAAACTCCAAAACCAAACCCAGAACAAAAAAAGAGGCGGGTTCGCCTCTTTTTGGAGCAGCTGCGTTCAAAAAATCAATACAGGTGGAAATCCACCACAATGTTCATGGCCACAGCCACGGCCTGTCCGTCTTTCTTGCCCGGTTCAAATAGCCAGGTGCGGACCTTTTCCATGGCTTTCTCATCCAGACCCATTCCCAGGCCATGTACAACTTTCAGGCCTCGTGGTCTGCCATCGGTTCCAATAATGGCGTACAGCGTCACTGCGCCCTGATATTTGGCCTTGCGCGCTTCTTCAGAATAATCAGGATCAGGAACGAATTTCGGGACTGGCGCTGAAACGCCGATCTCTCCCACCCGATAAACACCGCCGCCAAAGCCGCCGCCCTGGCCTGGACCGAATCCTGGGCCGGTACCGGAACCAACCCCGCCATGAGTTCCAGAACCAATTCCACCGCCGACTCCAGGACCATTGGAAACCGGCCCGCTTACGCGAGATGACATCGGATTGCCCAGGTTAGGCAGGTTGGGATTGTCAGGCAACTTCACGTTCGGAGGAGCGACTACAGTCGCATCCATTATCAACTTGGGCTTCTGATTACGGATCTCGACAGTTGGAGGAGTGAATTGCTCAGGCGCCACTTTGGGCAGGTGTCCTTTGCTCTCAAAGATCTTTGCCCGGTCGCCGCCACCACCGCCACCGGCAAGTTGCTTCGGCGCCACCTTGGGTTGCATGACTGGCTGGTAGTCGGTGAGCGGAGGTGCAATGATGGTGACAGCCTCCTGGGGCTTGTCCACTACCGGCGCGCGTGCGGCAAGGATAGTTAGAGCAATAATGCCGCCGATGGCGATGAGGTGCAGCGTCAACGATCCCACCGCTGCCCGGCGTTTATTGCGCCGGCTCCAAATCTCGCGTACGGCTACGGGCCGTGAAGTCAGCCGGAGCGGCGGCAGCTTCTCCGGAAACAACGCATCTTTTACATTCTTGAAGAGAGACTTCCATAGTGGCTGCTGGGCTTCCGGCAGCAACCTGAACACAGGGGCATCGCCAAAGAAGCCAGGGGGACGAGGAACGATAAATTGGTTCGCCATGGGTTCGACCCGTTTCACATACGCCAACAATTGAGGGCGCTTGAGTTCACTCATAAAAGATGAATAAACAGCCCTGCAAGTTGCATTTGAAAACCAAAGTTTCTGCTGCAGCATTCATAGGCAACCCGGCAGATGAATATTCGGTTTTGTTTTAACGTCAGATCAAAAGAACGTTAGATCAAGAAAGGCATTCTCTGTAAGCTCGCCAAAGGGCTGAGCCTTTCGTGTCTGGGATTTGGGGGTTGCGACTGGGGTTTTGATTCTCAATTACAGATTACTAAATTACCCAAACCGGGGTGGGAGTTACCCAATCTTCCGCGAGAAGCATGCCGCCTCCGTCACCAACGCACCAGCGTCGTTCTCCCTCTTGTTTATAATGAGAACTGATCCCCGGCGAACTGGAGAACCGATGCGAGCGCCTTTGGAGCTCAAGGCTACCCTGAATTTACCTAAGACCCCTTTTTCCATGAAGGCAAATCTGCCTCAGAACGAGCCGAAATGCCTGGAAAAATGGGAGGGGATTGGCATTTACGCGAAGATTCGCCAAAGCCGCAGCGGCCGTCCGATCTATGTGCTGCATGATGGACCGCCGTACGCCAACGGTCCACTCCACGAAGGCCACGCGCTCAATAAGACTCTGAAGGATTTCGTCGTGAAGTCTAAGACGATGGCCGGGTTTGATTCACCCTATGTTCCAGGGTGGGATTGCCATGGCCTGCCCATTGAGATCAAGGTAGACGAATCGCTGGGCCGCAAGAAACTGGAAATGCCACCCTTGGCCGTACGCAGGGCTTGCCGCAAGTATGCCGAACAGTACCTTGACCTTCAGAGGAAGCAATTCCAGCGACTGGGCGTTTTGGGTCGCTGGGACCAGCCTTACTCCACCATGGATCCGCATTACGAGTCAGTCATCGTGCGGACTCTGTTTGATTTCATGGAAAGAGGCGCAGTGTACAAGGGGCTGCGCCCGGTTTACTGGTGCATTAACGATAAGACCGCGCTGGCTGAAGCTGAAGTTGAATACGCCATGCGCACCAGCCCCAGCGTCTGGGTCAAGTACCGCCTGACCAGCGATCCGGCGAAGATTGTTCCCAGACTGGCGGGCAAAAAGGTTTCTACAATCATCTGGACCACCACTCCCTGGACGCTGCCGGCTTCCATGGCCGTTGCATTTCATCCGGAACTGGAGTATGTGGCCCTGGAGTCAGGCGACGAAGCTTACATCGTGGCAGATGCGCTGGCGCCACAGACAATGCAGAAGTGCAACCTGACGGGCGCACATGAGGTCGCGCGATTTTCCGGAAGCAAACTGGAATACTCGACCTTTGCGCATCCATTTCTGGATCGGCAGATTCTGGGCGTGCTGGCAACGTATGTCACCACCGATCAGGGCACGGGGGCAGTGCACACCGCGCCTTCCCATGGAGCGGACGATTTTTGCACTGGCACGAAATACAAGCTGGACCAGTCCACTCGCGTGGATGAAGCAGGAAAGTTCAGCGAGGGTCTACCGGAGTACCTGGGGAAGACCGTTTTTGAAGCCAATCCGGAAATCATTGAACTGCTCAAGACCCGGAATGTGCTGATGGCAACGGAAAAGATTGAGCACTCTTACCCGCACTGCTGGCGCTGCCACAATCCGGTGATCTTTCGCGCTACCGAGCAGTGGTTTATCTCCATGGAAGCTCCTGTGGAGGGCAGCACGCTGCGCCAGAAGGCGCTGGATGAAATCAAGAAGGTCAAATGGATCCCGGCATGGGGCGAGGAACGCATTTCCAACATGATCGCCACTCGGCCCGATTGGTGTATTTCCCGCCAGCGGGTGTGGGGCGTGCCCATCGCCGTCTTCTTTTGTGATAGCTGTGGCAAACTGCTGGACACGAAGCAGGCGCATGAGGCGGTAGTGGAGCTGTTTGCGCGTGAGGGAGCCGATTCCTGGTACCAGTTGGAGCCACGCGACATCTTGCCGCAGGGAACAAAGTGTGCCGGCTGCGGGGGAAGTGGATTCCGCAAAGAGACAGACATTGTTGATGTATGGTTCGAGTCCGGATGTAGTCAGGCGGCGGTGCTGGGCCATGAGCCGGGGCTGCCCTGGCCTGCTGATTTGTATCTGGAGGGTGGAGACCAGTATCGCGGGTGGTTTCACTCTTCCCTGCTGGTCTCCGTAGGCACACGCGGCCGTGCGCCTTATCGCGCGGTGGCGACGAATGGCTGGACTCTCGATCCCCAGGGCCGTGCGACTTCCAAGTCGCTGGGCAATGGCGTTGATCCAGTGGATATCGCCAACCGTCTTGGTGGCGAAATTGTGCGGTTGTGGGTGGCTTCTGTTGATTTTCAGGAAGATGTCACTATCTCCGAAGCCTTGATGCTGAAGGTGGCGGAGAATTACCGCAAGTTCCGCAATACCTTCAAATACATCCTGGGGAACCTCTCTGATTTTGATCCGAAGCAGCACGTGGTGAAATTTGAAGACATGTTGCCCCTGGACCAGTACATGCTTTTGCGCGCAGCGGAAGTGAACGAGCAGGTACGAACGTGGTATGAGAGTTTTGAATTCCATCGTGTCTATCACCAGCTTCACGATTTCTGCGCCGTGGACCTGAGCAGCATCTACTTTGATGTTCTGAAAGACAGGCTCTATACGTCTGCACCCCACTCCCGAGGCCGGCGCTCGGCCCAGACCGCAGTGTGGCGCATAGGTGAGGCCCTGGTGCGTCTGCTGGCGCCGGTGATGTCGTTTACCACAGAAGAGGTATGGTCGTTCCTGCCCAAGGTTTCCGGACGTCCGGAGAGTGTGCATTTGGCATACTTTCTTGAAGCAGAAGGCATTACAGGCAAGGTACTGGAAGAAAGCTATGCCCGGACTCTGCGTGCAGATTTCGACTCCCTGATGGCTGTAAGGAACGAAGCCCTGAAGGCCCTGGAGGCTGCCAGAAAGGAGAAGCTGATTGGCAGCGCCCTGGAAGCTGTGGTCACCATTCATGCGTCGGACGGTCTATATAAGGTGCTGGACCGTTACCGGCAGGAAATGCGGTACCTTCTGATCGTTTCCGAGGTGGAGGTAGTTCAAGCTCCGGGAGGGAACGGAAGTTCCCCCGTGCGCGTAGAAGTTACTAAGGCACCGGGCAAAAAGTGCGAGCGCTGCTGGAACTACTCCGTGCACGTGGGCGAGGATCAGCGTTATCCTACTGTATGTGAGCGTTGCCTGGCGGCGCTGAAAGAAATTGAGAAGGATGAATCTGTTCAATAGTTATGCGTAAGTATCACATTCTGATTGCGGCCCTGGTGGTGGTCTTGGACCGTCTTACCAAGTGGGTGGTGGCCCATAAAATCGGCGTCTCTGACAGCGTAGATGTGATACCGGGTCTATTCCGGCTCACTCACGTGCAGAACCAGGGTGCGGCATTCGGCCTGTTTTCCGAGTCGCCTTCAGAATGGAAGTTGGCGATGTTGATCCTGTTTTCCGTGGCAGCTCTGGCGGTTGTCTCTGCTTTGCTGTGGAAGAACGGGAACGCCATGAATGCTACCGCCATTGCTCTCTCCCTGGTTTTTGGCGGCGCTCTGGGAAACCTCTGGGACCGCATTGCCAGCGGCAGGGTTGTTGACTTCCTGGACTTCTACGTGGGCTCACACCATTGGCCTGCTTTTAATATCGCCGATAGCGCGATCGTGGTCGGCGCATTGCTGCTGCTCAGCGAAATATTTCTGGCCCCTCAGGAAGAAAAAGTAGCAACTCAGCCGGAACCCTGAGTTCGTTATGCATGCGACTACGAGAATTTTGTTCTCGTTTTGATGCAGGCAGTCCGGTTCTCGCTGAGAATTTGGTAATTGGGTAACTTGGTAAGTTGGTAATTTGCCTGCCGGGGCCTGCGGCCCGTGAAAGCGGATGAAAATCAAAAGCAGATTCCTCGCTGCGGAATGACAACTGGCGAGAACACCTTGAAGCGCCATGGGCAGGGACGGTTTATCGGGATCCTTCGACTTCGCTCAGGACGACAGAGGGCTGCTTCACGTTTCTGTTAAATCGCGCTGGGCGGCGCGCACGCGCCGTTGCTAATTCAACTGTGCGGATACAGTAGTTTGTACAAAACGGCATTCCTCATGATGGCCTGCACGTATTCGCGCGTCTCAGTAAAGGGGATGGATTCGACGAACTCTTCCACGTCTTTGAAGTCGCCGCTGCTGCGCCAGTCATCCACGCGATCTTCGCCGGCATCATAAGCAGCCAGCGCGTATTCCACCTGGCCGTGGTAGTGGTCCACCATGTGCCTGAAATAGCGGGTGCCCAACTGGATGTTGGTGTTGGGCACAAACAGCTCGTTGCTGGAAAAATTCCTTAGTTTCTCTTCTTTGGCTACGTTTTTGCCCACGTGCGGCAGGAGCTGCATCAGCCCCATCGCATTCGCGGGGGATAGTGCAGCAGGATTGAATTCCGACTCCTGCCGGACGAGCGAAGCCACCAGAAACGGATCGAGCTGGTTGAGCAGAGAATCCTTCTTCAACTCCTCCCAGAAAGGCAGCGGAAAAAGATTTTCCCAGATGGGACGGGGAAGCTGATTCAGGTCCGCGGAAAAATAACCCGGGACCGCACGCTTCAGCGTCTCGATGGCTCGGCTATAACGGCCGGAATCGGCGTAAAGTTTGGCTTGGGTTGCCGCCAGCCATGAAGGAGAACCGTTGGCCGCAGCCTGCAATTCCCTTTCGGCGAAATCGTACAAGGCAGCGTTGGCCAGAAGCTCCGCTTTACGGGCGCGCAAGTTGTCTCCTGGCGCATCCCAATTCTGCGGCAGAGCCGAAGGCGCCGGCAGTTTGTCCAGCACCGGCGGGTCGCCGATATTCTGGAGTCCGAGTTTTACTAGCCGGTCGCGGCCGAGATTAGCATAATAGTAGTAGCGAAAGTTCTGTGTGAGTTTCTGGTAATAGGCGCGCGCCAGCGGTTGGTCACTATCTGATTCAGCCAACCGTCCGCGCCAGTAAAGGGCCGCAGAGGCTTCCGTGGAGCCGGGATACAACGCAAGCTGCTCTTCAAACAGCCGTTTGGCCTCATCCTTTTTGCCCAGGCGATAGTTGAGCCAGGCTGCCTTCCAATGGGCATAGGGAGAGAAGCGGCTGTTGCGGTCCTGCTCATAGACTTCCGCGTAGGCCCGCGCCGCTTTGTCGTAGTCTCTCTTGAGCAGATACATGTTGCCGGAGGAAAGCAGCGCCTGCGGCAGCCATGAGCTCTGTGGCGCCAGGCTGCGCAACTGGGCGATAAAATCGGCATTGCGGTCGCGCTCGTCCCTGTCGCGCGCGATTTCTGCGAGAAAGAACAGGGCCAGGGCCTTGGCGTCGGCATCTGCGTCCGCGCTTTTCAGTACCGTTTCAAATAAGTGCTGAGCGTCGTCGCGCTTGTGCTCACGATAGAGAGCGGTGGCAAACTCCAACTGGATAGCGTGCAGGATCGCAGGCGGCGCTTTCTCGACTAAAGGACTGAGTTCGCTTACCGCCTGAGAGTAACGGCGGCTCTTCAACAGAGCCGAGGCGCGGGCATGCCGCTGCTCAAAGGTTCCGCTGGGGGTAGTTTCACCCATCAGGCGCAACTCTGTGGCTGCACTGTCAGCTTCAGCGGACACAGGATCTTCAAAATAAATGTGGCGCAAAATCTCGGCTGCTTTGGCATTTTGCCCGGCGCTGCGATACGCCCGGGCCAGCGCCAACTCAACATCCACATGTAAAGGCTGCGTCTGCTTTTCCAGGTACACTACCGCCTGTTGCGGCTGATTGGTGGCCATCAATGATTCAGCGTAGAGCAGCACTGAGTCGTGGATGAATAGCGAGTCAGGATATTTCTGCTCAAAACCATCCAGCGTCTTGAGCACTGCCTGATGGTTTTCTTCCCCGTGGTAAGCGCTGGCGCGCAGGTAATCGATGTAGTCACCCAGCACCGGCCCAAGCTCGCTGGTCCGCTCCCACGCTGCCAGGGCTTTCGGATATTCCTTATCCAGAGAGCGGGCATATCCGACCACCAGCCATGCCAGCGATCCAGCGGCATCCTGCTGGTGCCTGGCCGCATAACTCTCTACACCTGCGTACGCTTGCACGCTGCGAAATTGCAGGAGTTGCTGCGCCATGGGCTTCAAATCCGCAGACGCAATGAATGCCTTATGAATGTTCTGCAGCTTTCGCGATTTGGCAGTTGCTTTACGGGAAGCGCTTTTCTTACGCGAAGAGGTGTGCTTCTTGCTGGTTTGGGCGGCGCTCCAGACATTGGAGAAGCCGGCTGCCAGGACCAGCATGAGGATGACTAGAGTAAATGAGAGACGTCGGACTGCCACAGATTCAATTAATGCGGAAAATTCCCGCCCATGAGCGTAACATCATTATCGGCCAAAACTCGAATTAATTCCTGGGTAAAATAATTGGCGGAGGAGGCCGGCGTTCCGCTGAACTTTTTATCGTAGGCAGCCCGGCTTTTTTCAATATCCTCTCTCAACCGGTCGTATAAATCCTGGTTTTGCTTGCCTTCCGTCACCTTGTTTTGATTGTAGAGCTTGATTTCGTCCACCAGGAGTTTGGCAAATCGCCGGGCTTTCTTATGGAGGTCGTCCTCCTGGGGCGCGGCCGGTGCTTTCGGTTCGGCCTCGGCAACAGCTGCCTGCGCCGGCAATGGGACGGCAGCGGCAGCCGGATGAGCATGGACCTCCTCGGCCGGCGCAGTAACTCCCGCCTTGCGCAGAGCGACTAACTCCAGCCAAAGCGCCGTGAAACGGCAAAGCAGCGTTAGAGCGGAAAGATCGACGGTATTGTCCGGAAGCTTTCCTACATCCGCATAAATAAGGGCTGCAACTTTCTCTTTGACTACCAATGGCAGCACGATGCAGTTGCCGTCCACGGGAGCGCTGAATGTTGATACGAATCCGCCGTCGAACTCCTGGGCCGCTCCGGTAACAGGAGTGCGGCCGTGGATGGCGCGTTCGGCCAGGCCAGACGAAGCACTTAGGTTGAATGATTTGATTTCATCATTGTTGTCAAAGCCGATTGCCTGCCAGCCGCTCATAGAGCCGGTCTTGATCACGAAAAGGGCAGCACGCCCGCAGAATCGGGCCGTTCCTTCCAGCAGATGGCGCAGGATCTCCGCCTGCGACGCTGACTCCTGAATCGCGGACGCAGCGGTATTCAACACATCGGTGGGGAGGCTCCCTGGCGCAGGTTCC
>DATDGH010000731.1:0-15233 GCA_036522215.1 Candidatus Angelobacter sp.
CACTGCTGGACCCCGGCGACGAGATGCCGGCCGAGATCCCGCAGGACCGCCGGATCGACCTGCTACGCCACGCCGATGCAATGCTCAACCCGATCACGTGGCGCGAGCCTTTCGGCCTGGTGATGGCGGAGGCCCTTGCCTGTGGCACGCCCGTTCTCGCCTTTCCGAACGGGGCTGCTCCAGTAATTCGTAATTGAGTAATTTGAAGAACGAAAGAGCGTACGCCCTGAAAGAGACTAATAGAGGGTAGGGGTCTCTGCCTGCGCTTAGGGATAAACTCCCCCCAAAAACAACAATCACCGGCCGGAGCGATAGACCATCGCCCTGCCACTGCCTGGAGTGTCGACTATGGCAATAAGCTTCAGGTTCTGGGGAAAGCGGCGCACAGCATAGAAGACCTCGTCGCCCTCAATGGCAACTATATAATCGGCAGCTTGGGCTGGACCGCTCAATCCCTGCTCCCATGCAGGATGATTGCCTTCACGCAGCACGCGACGAAAGGGAATGCCGGCATCCTGCAGAGCGCCCGCATGCGCGCCGCAGTACATCATGATGTTTGCCGATGCAGGAAGCTGTTGCAGTTCCGCCGCCAATCTGGCGTCGAAACTCATCCGTGCTGCCCCGTTGGCTTTGGCTTCGCGAAGACAGATTGGCTCCTTCTGCCAGACTGCGGCATAGCTTGCTGCCACAATCAAGAGCACGGCTGCGGCCACGGCACGTCCAGGAATGAACTTGCCCAGAAACTCATAGCCGAGCGCTGCAAAAACCGCTATGGCCGGCAGCAACTGTAATCCATAACGGACGTTGTAATAGCTGTGAGGCCACCATTCGGGAAGATAAATAGGCACGCTCCCATAGGCGATGACCAGGACATAGAAAATGACCGGAGTCCACAACAGCGCCAGCGGCAGATGCCTGCGCGAAAAATAGAGAACTGTCAGCAGGGCGACAAAGGCAATGCCCGGCAGCAAGAAATCGAGCCATCCTTCGGCGACGTTCAATCTTGAAACCTTCAGGAAGTAAAGGGCGGCGGTTCGCGGGGAATTTTCTCCGGGATAGGTGGGAAAGGAGCTGGTTTTCATTTGTTCGGCGATGGCCCGAGCGGAATACGGTCCGGCGGCGAATTCCGTAGCCCGTCCGTAGGCGCCGTGGTTGTAAGCGAGCCACAGGCCCCCAGTCAATGCGCATAGAAGAACAAAGCCGGCCGCACTTCTGCGAATGGCACCGTCATGCAGCTTGAAGCGCCAAATCGTTCCCAGCAGCGCGACGGCAAGCCACGCAGCCAGAAACCAGCCGTCGTATCGCACCAGCATGGCCGCGGCTACCATGACGCCGGATAAACGCAATGACCGGGCCGCGCGCTGGTCATCAGTTTGCGCCGCGCGGACAAATTCAGAAAAATGCACAATCGCCCAGATGAAGAGCGCCAGATAGAGCGTCTCCGTCATGGCGGTAGCTTGCAGGTAGAGCAGGTTGGGATTCAACGCGTAGATCAGAGAGGCGAGCCATGCGGCACGGCGAGAAGCAAAACCACAAACCAGGCGAAAGACGCCAAGGACTCCCACCACGTAAGCAATCATGGAGGGAATAGAAGCTCCAATGCCGCTGCGCCACATCCAGTTGTTGGCAACAAAAGGCATGTCAATCAGGTGAGGCAGGGGCAGCCACACGGTGCCGAACTCCAGAATCCCGGGCGTGCGCGAATCAAAGACGTGACGAGCAATGTTGGTATGGGCGACTGCGTCGCCATAGAGGAGGATGGCGTGGCGATGGAAATAAAAGACAAATGCTGCGCAGGACATCACGACGCAGACGAAGGTCAACAGCCAGTAATCTTTTGTATCCGGGCTGAGATCATTGCCAGTCCCGTTCATAGCGTCTTCAGCTTCGGGAGAATGTCTATCTGCAGCATGGTAATGCGATCTCTCTAGGGTCCTTCGACTGCGCGCTTCAGAACTTCTATAGAAAAGAATTTCTTGAGGCGCTCCGCTCAGGATGACAGACATATACATAGTCATCGAATCAGAATCTATCTTGTGTCAACAGAGGTGTTGGTTTTCAAATTACCAAATTACCCAATTACCCAATTACCAACTTTCTTCACTCAATGTGCGTGAGTTCCCGGAAGATTTTGTAGCGTTCATCGATTTCTTCACGTTTCAGCTTCTGCAGCCGCTCTGTGCCGAAGGCTTCTACGGCAAATGAGCCCATCACTCCACCGTAGAACATGGCGCGTTTAAAAACGTCACGCGTGAGTTCGCCCTGGGAGGCAATGTAGCCCATAAAGCCTCCGGCGAAGCTATCTCCCGCGCCAGTGGGATCGGTAACAACTTCAATGGGCAGCGTGGGAGCGCGGAAGGGATGGCGGCCAATGCCAAAGGCGCCATCCTGGAAAAACACAGTTGCACCGTATTCGCCATGCTTGATCACCAGCGCCTGAGGACCCATTTTCAGAATTTTCTGGGCGGCTCGCGGCAGGCTGGGATCGCGTGCTAGCAGCTTGGCCTCCGTATCGTTGATCAGCAGGGCGTCGACATTCTTCAACATCGCTTCCACGTTCTGCCGATGGCCGTTAATCCAGAAGTTCATGGTGTCGCCACCTACAAACCTGGCCTTCGGCAGCTGCGTGCGCACGTTTACCTGCAATACCGGATCAATGTTGGCGAGGAACAGATACTCGGTGTCCTTGTAGCCAGGAGGAATCTGGGGATTAAATGCGGCAAAGACGCCGAGTTGAGTGTCCAGGGTTTCTGCGTCATTCACGTTTTCGCCATACTTACCCGCCCAGAAGAAGCTCTTGCCTTTTTCGCGCACAATCCCATTGATATCGATGTGGCGATGGCGAAAAACCTGTTCTTCTTTTTCAGTGAAGTCTTCGCCCACTACGGCAACAATTCGGACTTGGGTAAAGAAGCTGGCGGCGACGGAAAAATAAGTCGCGGCGCCTCCCAGAATCCGGTCAACCTGACCGTAGGGAGTTTTGACCGCGTCAAAAGCGACGGAGCCAACTACCAGGAGAGACACTTAGGCTTTCGCCTCCTGACCTTTGCTGAGATATTTGTCCACCAACAAGCTGAGTTTTTGCCGGGTGGCCGGCGGAATTTTGGTTGGATCAGTCAAGATGGCATATTGCAGGGCGGAGCCGCACTTGCATGAACGCTTTTTGGGCATCAGCGCCACGGCCTGCTTTACCACTCTGGTGGCATTGCCGGAATTCGTATTCAGCACCTTGACTACCTGCTCCACGGTAACGGCATCGTGATCGGGATGCCAGCAATCGTAATCGGTGACCATGGCCATAGTTGCATAGCAGATCTCGGCTTCGCGGGCGAGCTTGGCTTCCTGAAGGTTCGTCATGCCGATCACGTCTGCGCCCCAGCTGCGGTAGAGATTGGATTCTGCCTTGGTGGAGAACTGCGGGCCCTCCATGCAAACGTAAGTCCCGCCCCTCTTGCCCACCACGTTGCTCTCCTTGCACGAATCATCGATGGCGGCCGCCACTTCAGCGCAAATCGGATCGCCAAAGGCGACGTGGGCCACCAGGCCATCGCCAAAAAAAGTGGAGACTCGCCGGTATGTGCGATCGATAAATTGATCGGGAATAACGAAGTCTGTCGGCTTGTGCTCTTCCTTCAGCGAACCCACTGCGGAGACAGAGATGACCCGCTCCACGCCCAATTTCTTGAAGGCGTACAAATTCGCGCGGAAGTTCAACTCGCTGGGAAGCAACCTATGTCCGCGACCATGCCGCGCCAGGAATGCGACTTTTCGGCCTTCCAGCGCCCCCAGCACAAAGACATCTGAGGGGCTGCCAAACGGAGTCTCCACCGTGATCTCACGGACATCCGCCAGGCCGGACATGGTGTACAGACCACTGCCGCCGATTATGCCTATTTCTGCTTGTTGCAAAAAAGAAGATCTCCTGAGAGGAGTGCCGTACCAGTGATTATAACGAAAGCAATATTTCACAGCCGGAGGCGGCCAAATTGCGCCCTTTCGAAGCGTCGGTTTGTTTTTCAGATGACCCGATGACCCGATTGCATCCATGATCTGTTCAGCTGCGAGTCACGAGTTGTTCAATCCGGTCAGGCAAGCTAATGACTCGTCAATACGGACTGCATCACTTTCTCTGCCACAGCATCATCGAAACTTTCCACAGCAATCACCAGAGGCCCGCTCTGCTGAATGTAGATGGGGCCGTCCGCGCTCAAATATTTGTCTCGTCCGGCAACGCTGCCCTGCGCATGTTCCACCTTGCCATAGCGTCCGGGCAGGGCCGAGGCATAGATTCGAGCGAATTCCTCGGCGGACTTGTCATTGGACCACTTGGAAACATAAATCAGTCCCACGTGCGCCGTAGAATTCGGGTCAGCCGGCTTGAAGCCTCTGCGGCCAACAGCATAGTAGGAGCCTCCACGCCACTCAGGGCTCAGGCGATCCGCCACTGCATCTTCCGTGTACTGCTTCAACAGAATACTTACATCCAACTGACCCATAGCTCCGGCATCAAACGGTTCAAAGTCCGCCTTGAGATAGCCGAAGTCCGGTAACAGCAGCGGCGGAACCACGTGGCCTGCCAGATACTCCTCCGGCTGGAGAATCTCCCGCGACGTCCGGGGCATGCGTTCCATGACCTTGGTAAAGGCCAACTGCTTTCCGCCTTTGACGAGCAACTGGGCGATAAACTTCATGCCTCGGCTATAAGGAAAGATCAGCTCCTCCCGCAGGAGTAGGGGAGCGTTGTCCAGCAGCGAGTCGCCTTTCTCCTTGTCCATCTGGGCCAGCATCAGATCCACAAATTTAGGAAAGTCGATCACGCTGCGTTTCGTAGGAATAGGGCACTCCGAGGGAACTGTGCAGGAACTGTCCGCGTCCATGCTGTTAAGGACGTAGTCGGCAAATACGATCATGGCTTCGCCCTCCATGACCGCCGTGCGTGCCGTGGACTCCTCATCAATCTGGATCAAAGCATTGGCATCCTCAGGGCCGCGCTTCTCAATCTCTTCATCTTTCTTCGTCATTTTGATCAGATCGAAGCTCTGGTCCTGGAGGGCATGCGTGAGTTCATGGGCCATCACCGGCTTTTGCATGTCCATGGCGACCCAGTCGAGCAGGTTGATGGTCTTTTTCTTCTCATCGTAATAGCCGGCCACCTGCTCGCCGAGGAGCTTGATGAGGAAGTCATGCAGATTGAACTTGCGCGGGAGCAGGCCAAATTTTTTCAACACGAGTTCGGAACGCTCAAAGCGGATCCGGTCTACATCATCCTTAAATTTGTCGCCAATGTACTTTTCCACCTCGTCCCGGCTCACCATGGCCTTCTTGACCGAATGCTTGATGGGCAGGAGGGTATCGCGGCTGGCGAATTGCAGAATCTGGTCCACCGACTGAAAAAGCTCTCTCGCCTCATCCGGAGTGATTTTGTGTTCTTTTTCCTGTTGATCGTCCTGGCTGGCATGGGACGTGGCTGGAGGTTGCGGAGGCTGCTGTGCCGTCTGCGCAGAAACAAAGGATGGAACAATAAATATGAATGGTAAAAGTAAGATGAGTTTTTTCATTGAATTTAGCGGGAAAATCCGTGCTGGCATCTCATTGATAACAATAAAGCATGAAGCCGCCCTGTGGCGAATTGCGGAGAGTCCCGCTGGTTGGATTCGGTGAGGGAGTGAAGGGTTAGCAAAGGAATCTGACGTTATTGAGAGTGCCGGCGGGGTAGCGGCAGTGCTGAGGTTTCAGGCCGCTTAGCTCAAATACTTCCGATAGCACGTTTGCAAAATGAAAACTTACATCCGGAATCTTGGACGATTTCTCTTGCAATTCGTCAACTCTGGGTTATAGTGCGCCAATCCCCCTTGCGCGAACTCTGCCTTGGATGCTTCCTTAGAAGGAGAAAAATATGGTTTCCCCAGCCACCGTACCCTCTGGTCCGGGCACGATTGATGATGCTCGCGACAAAGTGCGCAGCAGCAATTTCTTTGGGCTGTGCTATCTCATGCTCTGCCAGCTTGGTTACACCAATGAAAATGATGGACCCACTGCTATCAAACAAATTCAAGACCTTCTTCCCACCATGCCTGTTCCTGCGAACACTGTCACAGGCAAATGGCGCGTTGGTTGGGGGCCAGTGGTCCCAACCGATGGCAGCAACAGCAACCTGATGTATGCGGCTGAATTCGTTGACGTTCAGAGCAACACACCTGTCTTCAGCGCAGTTGTGATCCGCGGCACTGACGTTCAGGCTAAACCATCAGGGGTCATACAGCAGATCATTCAAGACCTGGATGCCGCAAACCAGGTATCTTTGCCCTTTCTCAACAACGCTCCGAATGCCAAGATCGCGCAAGGCAGCGAGCTTGGGTTCACGAAATTACAAGGATTTGTTGATGCAGGCAAAAACGTGGAGCAGTATGTAAAGAAGTTCATCGGCGACAATCCAGGTGCCCCGGTTGTGGTGACAGGACACAGCCTGGGTGGATGCCTGACCACCGTCATGGGGCTTAACCTGGCGCTACAAAATCCTGACGCAGTGATTGTGCCTAATACCTTTGCTGCGCCGACTGCAGGAAATTCTGCGTTTATCCAACTGTACGAACAAGAATGCAAATTCAGCCCACGTTGGGTTAACCCCTTCGATTTAGTGCCGAAGGCTTTTGCCAACCTTGGCGATATCAAGGGACTATGGACAACATGTAACAGGCCAGCGTCCCTGCTCGTCAAAATTGCGATTGACGGACTAGAACTGGTTCTGAATGTTGCTAAAGCTACCTATGCCCAGGAATCCGACGATGAGAGCCGTACGTTACCGGGCGTCTGTCAGTCTTCGCGGCCAAGCCCAGTTTCCGACACCGTGCTGAATCAAGCTGTCGCGGATATTAGAGGAATACTGCAGAATGCGGTCAACAAACATCTGGCCGAAGGCAGAATGCCTGCGGTTCTCAAAGATCTGGCAGATGACGTTAAGAATAGTCCTATCGCAGCCACCCTCAGTGGAGTGGCAGCTCACCTCGTTCCGCAAAGAGCCATAGACCTGGCTATCCAACACCTGCCTTTCCAGGATCTCGCAAGCTGGGTGCAGGAATTGCTTTTCCAGCACAGCGTTTTGACGGGTTACTGGAATGCGGTACAGAACTTTTCAGGCGTGGCGTTCATTGATAACCGGTTCGCGAAAGGATAGGCCGCCGCTGCAGCAAAACCGTAAAAGACCTTGCCAAAAAAAAGGGGTGGTCTCGTTCAAGCTGAGACCACCCGGGTTGTTTTAGCCATCGCATTCTCAGAAATCATGTGACCGTTCAAAATCATGGCCCGATGCGATTACGAGGTCGTAGGGACCTCTCTCCCGCCACTTGCAAAAACCGGGGGCGGGGTTCGAGGTAAACTGCAAGTACCCAACCGCTCTTACAGCATCGGCTCGGCAGCGCGGATGTACTCGATCACGGCTTCGCTCCAGCCGTCAATGTGCATCCACTGGCCGTAGCCAACACCGTTCTTGTAGCTGGCCACGTTGATCACATAGCCCCTGGCCTTGGCGTTGGGAACAGCATCGTGCGCCTGCTCGTCAGTAATCACGATCAGGCGATCGTACTTTTCATCAATGCCGCTCACGGCCTTGCCCAGGTAAGTGCCGCTGTGGGGCTGGCTAACGTTGATGGCGTCGCGCAGCGCGAACCCTGAACGCCCGGGGATGCGCACCAGATTGTCAGAGAAGCTGTAAATGCTCACGCTCTCTGCGATCTCGCGCAGCAGCACCGCCAGACCATAGGCAGCATCGTTGCGGTTCAAATCTGAACGCCGCGAAAGCTGCGCATCCATACTTCCAGAGACGTCCACCAGCAGGACAGTCTTGCCCGGCAGCTTGGCCTGTCCTTCCAGTGACTTGAACATGGCCTTCTCCATCTCCGCCTCCCACTGCGGCGCGTAACGCGCAGCAGCGATAAAGCGGAACGGCAGCACGCGCTCGGTCTTCATGCGAGCCAGGGCATCGCCAATCAGAGACTGGTCCGCCTTGGCCTCAGCCATGTTGCGCAGGTTGCGCAGCAATGCCAGCGCGCCCAGCTTGTTCTCCCGCAGAAGCCGCTCCCACACCTCGCGCTTGTCAGAGCCAGCAGAGAGAGCCACCTCCCAGGTGTCCGGGGTAGCCAGCTCGCCGTCTACAAGCCGCTTCCACAGATCGGCCTGGGCCTGGTCTACAGGCTTGGCATGGCTGAGGAAGAGGACATCGCGCAGCTTCACCGGAGCAGCGCGGTTGTACTTGGCCAGCGCATACTCATCAAACTTGGTGAACGCGGAAGCCAGGCCCTTCTTCACCTGGGCGGAGAGAGGCTGCTTGCCGTCGCCCCAGTAGAGAGCGACGAACTCGGCCAGTTCATCGGCGCGCTGGATCACACGCGCCAGAGTCTCGGCCACCAGATGACGATGGGTCTTCAGTCGCGCCATCTCACGTACCAGCAGTAGCGGTGCATGGCGCAGCTTCATCTTCTCGCGTGCCTCAACAGCCAGAGCTGCGACCTTCTCGGCCGGAACCTGGGTCACCAGCTCACGGATGCGACCGGCGATGGCCACACCATCCTCGTAGAACTGGTCCTCCCATAGCATGCAGGCTAGCACGGAGCGCCGCAGCTGCAGCTCAGGAGAAATGTGACGGGCAGGCGCGCCTTCATGAGTGCGCGGACTTGCTGATGCGACATTGATACGTGACATTGTTTTGCTCTCCTTACTTGTTGAATTTGGATCATACGCGCATGGACGCGAGCCCCGCTCAGCGCGGCTGTGATTTTGCCGGGCAAAGCTGAAGGAAAAAACCGGGGAACAACCGGTAAGGGACGCTAATTTGGAACCCTTACCTACACCACCGATTCAATTCCAAAGCTCTGCCGGGGAACCAGCGATTCGGGCACATAGGCGTTCTACCGTTGAACCACGCCGGATTTCCCGGCGACAGGACTCGAACCTGCATCTCCCGCTTCCAAGGCGAAGTAACCCAAATCTTCACCACCGGCAAACTCACGCGTATGCCCCTGCTTCCAGCCTTGAAGGCTGGGGTTAATCGAGAAAGGCGACATTCCTCACGTACATAAATCACGAACCTTTCAAACACTTTCAATTCGTGCGACATCCGCTAGTGACAATTTCATTACCGGGGAACCAGCGATTCAGGCACGGAGGCGTTCTACTGTTAAACTACGCCGGCCATTACAGCCGACGGCAGGATTTGAACCTGCATCTCCCGCTTAATAGGCGAAGTAACCCAAATCTTCACCACCGGTAAACTTTAAAAATTCATAAGCCGAGGAACCAATGATCCGGTATAGAACTGAGCTATGTCAGGCTTAACTGGCCCGACAGCAGGAATTGAACCTGCGACCTGCCCGGTAAAGCCCGGGAATGCTCTACGAAGTAACCGAAATCTTCACCATCGGCTAAAATCTAACAACCGTTCACTTTGTACCGGGGAACAAAGACGATCACAGTACATCTCGTTGCTCTGCCAATTGAGCTACAGCACTCACATGCCGGCAGGACTTGAACCTGCAACCTACGAGTTATCGAAGTAACTCTGATCTTCACCACCGGTAAAACTGCAATTCTTCAAGCCGGGGAACCCACGACCTGGGTGTTTCGTTTTCAAGGCGATGTAACCCAGGCCTTCGCCACCGGCAACACTCAAAAATCTGATGGAGGCGCTTGGATTCGAACCAAGTTATCCCGAAGTAACTTTCATCTACGCCACCGAGCTTCTCATTCCCAGGGAATAGGCGACAAAAGCAACGCCCCCATTAAAGGGAAATTCGTCAAAAGACAACCAGTCGGGGAACCATCAACAGGAGCGTGCGTCGGGACGCAGTCCTATAGCTGCCTGATGTTTCGGGGCTACGCCCCCGCCGCTATCGCTTTCGGAGCCCGGCAGAGCCGCCGCTCTGCGCCGCACTTAGGTGAGCGAAGTAACTCCCATCATCCACCACCGACTGATCATTCGTTTATGCCGGGGAACCAACGACTCAGGTACAGAGGCTGTTTCCACTGAACTTCAGCAGTTCATACCTCATTCGTTTACCAAGCGAAGTAACCCAAGCCTTCGCCACCGGCAGTTAGTACGTTGAGAATTGCCGGGGGAACAAGCAGCCACGGATCTTTGTTCGATTAAATGAGTCGAAGTAACCGCAGCTTTCGCCACCCAGCGAAACTTTGATTAAAAACAGTCCTATCGCGCGCAAAACACTGCGCGGGTCAGGGTTAAAGTCTGGTTATGGTTATTTGCGTAGGACCAGAGCGCCTGAGGTTAGCGCTTATAATTAGCGAACGCCCAGGTGCTACCGGAGACCAAGTCTGGTTCCGCTAGCCTACGCAACGAGATTTGCGTTTGTTTTCTCATGCTTGAATGGCGTTCTCCTACGCATCTACGAATATAACACAGGATCTGGTGCTATGTCTCGAAAAAAATTGAATGGTGGAATTTTTTATTTGAAAGGAGTGAATTTGCATTCAGAGGTATTTCAGGTAGAACGCAGAGCTACTGGAAGCTAGATGTGAGTCAAATCGGAACTAGAGGACATGCCGGGGATTAGCGAACATCTGCTGATTCTAGCCAGGAGCTCTTGGTGGCCATAGGGTTCCCTCACTGCGTTCGGGATAAACTGCTTGCTATCCATTCAGCCGCCTCTTGCGTTCCCAGACGGCCGCCGATGTCCGATGTTGTCTTCTTCTGCTTCACAGCTTCCAGGATAGCCTGATTGATCTGTTCAGCCTCTCCAGCTAAACCCAGGTGTTCCAACATCATAGACGCAGTCGCGACGGCCCCGATGGGATTGGCGATGTTCTTTCCGGCAAAAGGTGGCGCCGATCCGTGGACCGGCTCGAACATGGAAGTCTTGCCCGGATTTATGTTTCCGCTGGCTGCCATGCCCAGACCACCCTGAATCGCTGCAGCCAGGTCCGTGATGATGTCGCCAAACATGTTGTTGGTAACGATGACCTCAAACTGTTTCGGATCGCGCACCATATGCATGCAAAGGGCGTCCACATACATGTGGGAAGACTGGATGTCCGGATATTCAGCAGCAACCTCCTTGAACACTCGTTGCCAGAGGCCACCGGCATAGCTCATGACGTTGGATTTGTCACTCATCAGGACTTTTTTGCGCTTCTGCCGGCGCGCCAGTTCGAAGGCATAGCGAATCACCCGCTCCACGCCCTTGCGCGTGTTGAAATCTTCCTGGGTAGCAACCTCGTCCGCTGTTCCCTGCTTGAGCACGCCTCCGGCATCCACATAAGGCCCTTCAGTGTTTTCCCGCACCACCACAAAGTCCACGTGCTCAGGCTTTACCCCTTTGAGCGGACAGAGCGATTCATCCAGCAGCTTGACCGGACGGACGTTGGCGTACAAGTCCATCTTGAAGCGCATTCCCAGCAGAATTTCCTTGGCGTGGACGTTGGACGCCACCCGCGGATCGCCCAGTGCGCCCAGGAAGATGGCATCAAAGTCGCGCGCCAGCATGGCAAAGCCATCGGGCGGGATGGTGGTGCCATCTTTGAGGTATCGGTCGGCCGACCAGTCAAAGGTGGTGAACTCAACAGCGGCGCCGGTAGCCTGAACCACTTTGAGCGCCGCAGGAATTACCTCCTTGCCAATGCCATCGCCGGGGATGACCGCAATCTTCCTTGCTGCCATAAATGACGAATATAAACTCTCGCCGGAACCGGCGCAAAGGCCATCAATGGATGATCGCCGTGATCGGGTGGTCGCCGTGATCGCGCGTGATCGGAAGAAAAACCAACCACAGATCTCAGCGTTTCGACAGGCTCTCGGGGAGCAATCCTGTCTCTTTGGCTGACTGCTGAGTGCTGAGTGCTTCTTAGCTATAATCAAAAGTTTAATCATCAAAGGAAAGCGCACACCTTGTCATTCGAAGAAAACATCTATCAACAGCGGCGGGAAAAGCTACAACAGATTGAAGCGCTGGGGCAATCGGCGTATCCCTTCAGGTACGACTTCACTCACACTATCCCGCAAATTCTTTCCGAGTACGGCGAGAAGGCCGCCGAGCAACTGGAAAACCCGCGCGTTGACGTAAGAGTTGCCGGACGCATCATCTCGTTGCGCCTGCAAGGCAAGGCCGGCTTTGCCCATCTGCAACAAGGCGGGAAGCGCCTGCAGATTTACGTGAAGCTGGATTTTGTCGGCGAAAAAGGATTTGCGCTCTACAAACTGCTCGATCTGGGCGATCACATCGGCGTTCGCGGCTATCTCTTCCGCACGCGTACAGGGGAACTGACGGTCCATGTAGAGGAGATCACATTTCTCTCCAAAGACCTTCTGCCCCTGCCAGAGAAATGGCACGGGTTAACGGACGTGGAGCTGCGCTATCGCCAGCGCTATGTTGACCTGGTCATGAACCAGGAAGTGCGGGAAGTATTTGTAAAACGCAGCAAGCTGGTGCAATCGCTGCGGCGCTTTCTGGACGCGCGCGGCTACGTTGAGGTAGAGACCCCCATGATGCAGCCCATTCCCGGCGGCGCTGTGGCGCGTCCGTTCATCACCCACCACAACACGCTGGATATTGATCTCTTCCTGCGCATTGCTCCCGAGCTGTACCTGAAGCGTCTGGTGGTGGGAGGGCTGGAACGCGTCTACGAGATCAATCGCAATTTCCGCAATGAGGGCATCTCCACGCAGCACAATCCGGAATTCACCATGCTGGAGTTCTATGAAGCCTACGCCGATTACCACGACATGATGAAGCTGACGGAAGACATGCTCGCCCAGGCGGCGCTCGACGTAAACGGCTCGACCAAGGTCAGCTACAACGGCCATGAAATCGATTTTGCCAACTGGCAGCGGCTCTCCATGCGCGAAGCCATCATCCGTTACTGGCCGGAGGCAGGCGCGCCCAGGCCGGAGATGCCGGATTTTGCTACGCATGAAGCAGTGGAGAAGCTGGTACGGCGCTTCAACGCGCATCATTCGCCGCACATGCCCTACGATCCCAATGATCCTCCCGGCAAAACCATAGCCGCAATGTTTGAGGCTGCCGCCGAGGAGCACCTGATCCAGCCCACGATTCTCTACGACTTTCCCGTGGCCATCTCACCGCTCTCGAAAAACAAACGTGACGAGCCCGACTGGGTGGAGCGCTTTGAAGTTTTCGTCGGTGGCTTGGAGATCGGCAACGCTTTCAGCGAATTGAACGACCCAGAGGAGCAGCGCCGCCGTTTTGAGCAGCAACTAAAGGAGCGTGAGCGCGGCGACGAAGAGGCGCACAAGATGGACGAGGACTACATCCGCGCCCTCTCTTACGGGCTGCCACCCACTGGAGGAGAGGGCATCGGCATTGACCGGCTCACGATGCTGCTCACCGATTCGCGTTCGATTCGCGACGTGATCCTCTTCCCTTTATTGCGGCCGCACCAGGAGCAGGCAACTTCAGGCGGAGAATAGTTTGCAGTCATCTGGCAGTTGGTAAGTTGGTGACTTGGTAAGTTGGTAATTGAACCTCGCCGTTGCATTGGCGATGGTTAGCTTTTATTTCCAAACTACCCAATTGCCCGATTACTCAATTTTCAACATGTCTTTCGACCTTGATTTCGAACAGCGCCGGCGGCTGGGATATCGTCTGATAGACCGAATCAACGAGTACTTCGCCGGCCTCCCAGACCGGCCGGTGCAACTTCCGGCTGAGCAGCGCACGTTCAACGATCTCACCAACAAGCTGCCTGAATTCGGTGAAGACGCCGCAAAGGTCCTTGACGATGTTTCCAGAGAGATGATCGAGCAGGGATTCCACGTTCCCAGCGCCAACTATTTCGGCTTGATGAATCCTGCGCCAACCTACATCGCGGTACTGGCGGAAGCGCTGGTAGCGGCGCTGAATCCGCAGCTTGCCACCATGGCGCGTTCACAGCTTGCTTCCAAGATTGAAAAAGAGACGGTGCGGTGGATTGGCGAGCGTGTAGGCTGGCCGCGGCCGTTTGACGGAACCTTTACCAGCGGCGGGAACGAGGCCAACTTCAGCGGCATGGCCATGGCATTGGCGGCGCACTTCCCTGCTGCCGTGGAAGATGGCCTGGCTTCCATCCAGGCGCGTCCCGTGCTGTACGCCTCAGCCGAATCGCATCATTCTCTGGACAAATCTGCCGGCCTCCTCGGTATCGGTCGCAAGGCGGTGCGACGAATTCCGGTGACTGAGCGAATCCAGATGGATTTGCAAAAGCTGGAAGACCACATCTGCCAGGACAAAGCGGACGGGTTCTCTCCGTTTTGCGTTGTGGCCACAGCCGGCACTACCAGCTCAGGCGCGATTGATGATCTGGTCGCGATCGGCAATATCTGCAAGCGGCACAACCTCTGGCTTCACCTGGATGGCGCTTACGGAGGCGCCGCCATCTTCTCCGATCGGCATCGTGATCTGGTGCGCGGCATTGAACTCTGCGATTCCATCACCATCGATCCCCACAAATGGCTGGCCATGCCGTTTGCTGCCGGGGTGATCCTCACTTCGCATCCAGAAACGCTTGCCGAAGCGTTCGCTGTAGCCACTCCGTACATGCCACGAGACCAGCGGGCGGTTACGCTCGACAACTTTAAAGTCAGCACTCAATGGTCGCGCCGCATGAATTCACTCAAGCTGTGGCTCACGCTCCGCGTCCACGGGCGGCAGGCCTATGAAGATCACATTGATCGCCAGCTTCACCTTGCGCACAACTTTGCCGATTGGATCAAAGCTTCAGACTACTTCGAGTTGGCAGCGCCGCAGGTGTTGCCCATTGTCAATTGGCGTTTGAAATTGCCGGGCGCATCAGAAGAAGAGTTGCATGCTGCCCTGGAAGCCATCTTGCAGGAGGTTACGGGCGGCGGTCAGCGCTGGATCTCGACTACCCTGGTAAACGGCAGATGGGTCATGCGCATGATGGTAATCAGTTATCTGACGCAGGCGAGGCATCTGGAAGATTTGCAAGCGGTGCTGTCGGCGGCGGCTCGACGGGTCACGCATGATTGGGTGATCGGGGCGCCGGCACATCGGGTTACCTCCACCCCGTCCCACCAAAAACCCGGCGTGCAGGGGCCCCCGGTTATTGGAAAGACCTGATCCAAAGCACTCAGCGCTGCGATATGGAAAAGCGGCTGCACCGGTTAGCGCAACCGCTCTTGCATCGCTTCTGTCGAAAGAACCAGGTGGAAGACGGCCCCGCAGCCGCTCCCACATGGTTCCTACCAGGAGAACTTCCCTGTAATAAAGAAC
>DATDGH010000732.1:0-2189 GCA_036522215.1 Candidatus Angelobacter sp.
AGCCGCTCATAATTCCGGAGAATGCGGTGGTAGTGCCGGGCGCGCGCGCCATCAGCAAAGGGAAGGCGGCGGAATGGGGACTCTCTCTCTACACTCCGGTCATCGTGAAATATCGCGACGAGAAGACACAAAGCTCCATTGAGCTGGAGGACTGGCTGCGATGAAAAAATCTCCTCTCGCAATTCGCTGCCTGATCATTTTCTTCCTGTTGGCCGGCATAGCCGCCGTGCTGTGGGGCCTGAATCACTATGCCGGGACAAGCATTCCGCCCCGGGCGCTGCTGATCGTGCGCTGGGCGGCGCTGGCGGCATTCTGTGGCTACGCTTTTCTCCAGCGCTCGCTTACCGCGTGGATCGCTGTAGGAATCCTGGTAGGTGCGGAAGTCGGCGCTGACTGGCCCAGGACTGCTGCCAACTTGCAGTTCATGAGCACCATCTTCCTGCGCCTGATCAAGACCATCATCGCCCCCCTGATCTTCTCCACGCTGGTAGTGGGAATTGCCGGACATTCCAACATCAAGCAGGTTGGACGCATGGGCCTGAAGGCGCTCATCTATTTTGAGATCGTAACCACCCTTGCCCTGTTCATCGGCCTGGCGGCTATCAACATCTCCAGGGCCGGGGTTGGGGTGACTCCGCAAGCACAAACGAAGACGGTTACTGCGCAAAAGCAGAGTGCCAGCGACTTCATTGTGAACGTGTTCCCGGAAAACATTGCCAAGTCCATCGCTGAAGGACAGGTATTGCAGGTGGTCGTCTTCAGCATCATCTTCGGTATCGCCCTGGCATCGATCACCGAACAGCGCCGCCGCCCGCTGCTGGAATTCTTTGAAGGTTTTTCAGAGACGATGTTCAAGTTCACCAACATCGTCATGTGGTTCGCTCCTTTGGGTGTGGCCGGCGCCATTGCCTACACCGTAGGCACCATGGGATTCGGGATCATGGTAAACCTGCTTAAGTTGCTGGCCACGCTCTACGCGGCACTCGCGGTCCTTGGCTTTGGCGTCTTTCTGCCGATCGCCCTGATTGCCCGCCTGCCGGTGAGGCGATTCCTCCGCGCTGTTGCCGAACCGGCGTCCATCGCGTTCGCCACCGCCAGCTCGGAAGCAGCACTGCCGCGGGCCATGGAGTCTATGGAGACTTTCGGTGTTCCGCGGCAGGTAGTGGCGTTCGTGATTCCCACAGGTTACAGCTTCAATCTGGACGGCAGCAGCCTCTATGCATCGCTCGCAGCCATTTTTGTGGCGCAGGCTGCGGGAATCCATTTGGGTCTGGGGGAACAACTGCTGATCGTCTTTACGCTTATGCTTACCAGCAAGGGCGTGGCCGGCGTGCCAAGAGCTGTTCTGGTGATTTTGTTGGGCACGGTTGCCTCCTTCCACCTGCCGGAGTGGCCGGTTTTCGTTCTCCTTGGGGTGGACCAATTCATGGACATGGGGCGCACCATGATCAACGTGATCGGCAACTGCCTGGCCACAGCCGTTGTTGCCCGGTGGGAAGGTGAGTTGGGCAAGGACGCTCCTTCGCCAGTGGTCGTGAACGCTGCAGCACAATGAAACCGCTCATCGGACAACATCTGATTCCCGCCGAGAAGCGTTTCCACTGGCGCGGCGGCGAGATCACCCGGCTGGAAGGATTCACTGATGCAGTGTTTGCTTTTGCTGTGACTCTGTTGGTCGTGTCTCTGGAAGTTCCCAAAACCTTTTCTGAGCTGCTCATGGCCATGAAAGGATTCGTGGCTTTCGCCATCTGCTTCGCCATCCTGCTTCAGGTCTGGTACGAGCACTACATCTTCTCTCGCCGCTACGGCCTGCAAACCCTGTATACAGTATTTTTGAATTCAATCCTGATCTTTGTGGTGCTGTTTTTCGTTTATCCGTTGAAATTTCTGTTCAACATAGTGGTTGCAGGGCTCTCCGGCGGGTTTCTGGCGACGCATCCGGTGCAGGAAAGCATCCAGCTTTCACAGATTCCCGCGCTCATGGTGATTTACAGCCTGGGGTTCTCGTCGGTTGCGGCCGTGTTTGCCCTGCTGTATCGCTATGCTTACAAACTGCGGCACGAGTTGGACCTGAACGAGTACGAGACCCTTTGCACCCGGCACGCGCTGTATAACCAGCTTGCCATGCTCGGCCTGGGGCTCCTGGTAGCGCTGACCGCCATGCTGCTGCCTGTGCGTGTATCAGGCCT
>DATDGH010000733.1:0-2796 GCA_036522215.1 Candidatus Angelobacter sp.
CCAGATCGCCATCCAGAATCCATCTGTCTTGCGCAACCAGCCTCTCTTGAATAACCCTCCATTGATCCGGAGGCAGTGGGACAAGGGCTGGCTGCCAGAAAATTTTGTCCAGCTCGATGACCGGGAGGCCCGTGAGCGCGCCCAAACGCCTGGCAAGAGTTGATTTGCCGGAGCCTCCGCGACCCAAGATGAGGACACGCTTCACAATTACAGCGTACGCCAAACTGTGATCTGGGATTCGAATATGGATTCGCTTTCCCTCACGTGTTGATTCGGCCGCAAGGCGGCCTCAGCCTGGACTAATCGCGGTCACCGTCGTTATCCCTCTGTGGTTCGGGCGCAGCCGTCGCCATGCGGACCGGCTTGCCAACCGCGCTGAATGGTGATCCGGTAATGATGCCAAGGCTTCCAGTCTTGTCATGGAAGGTGTAGGCAAAAATCTGCGAGGTGTTGGTGCTCTCCACGTAAACAAAACGGTTGCCCGGGTCCATGACCACATTGCTGATGTTGGCAACCGCCGTAAGCGCCGAAACCGCGGTCAGCGTTCCATCAGGGTGCACGGCATAGGAAGTCACGCCGCCGCTGCCATCGGTCACGACCACGAAGCGGCCGTTGCGATCTGCCACCAGGCCGCGAAAATCGCCGCTAAGATGTGAGACGAGGGTCAGATTTCCGTTTGTGGAATTGATGGAGAATACATCAAGCCTGAAAAAGCCCGCGCCAACCGCGATCAGGAACCGCCCATTCCGCGTAATAACCGTGTCCCCATAATCCGGGAAGCCGGGCCCTCCATTGAACCACGCGTTGGTGTTGGTGAGTTTGCCGGTCTTGAGATCGCGCAGATACAGGTTGAAACCTCCCTCTTCAGGATGATGGTGGCGCGTGAGGGTGGAGGCGTAGAAGAAGCGGCCGTTCGGATGCACCAAGATTGGTCCGGGCATGTGCTGGGACCCGGAATCGGGCGCCAGCACGGACAGACTTCCCGACTTCCGGTTGACCTGCAATTGCGAAACAGCGCCCGCGCTGTCAACGATTGTGGAGCTCGAGTACGCGTCTCTGCCTGTGGGATCGAGCGCGAGCCCACTGAGGGTATCGTTGTCATTGGGCACGCTGAGGTCGCTGGCCAGCTTCAATGTGCCGGCAGGACTGATGGTGAACGACAGCACCTGCGGCGGGTGACCACGGCCGAAGCAACAGCCGGTTGAGTTGCCGACGAACAAGAACTTCGAGCTCTGGTCTACTACGATTTGACTTGCATTATTGCCCGCACTGGCCGCTGACTTGAGCGGTGTCAACGCTCCTGAGTGCTGATTGATCCGGAACCCTTCAATCGTGGAAGCGGTACCCGGATTTTCAACTGCGTATAAAAATTCGTGGCTGTTACCCCTGGCAGCTCTGTCTGCCGATGCGGCCCCATCCGGTTCTTGTGCCAAAGCGATGCCGGACGGTATCACGACCAACAAGAAGAGCAAGAGGCTTAAGAAACCTGATGAAGCAAGAAAAGAATCAAATTTGTGGCGAACATGCTGAAGTGGGAGTGCATTCTTTGTGACGCGCATAAATCTCCTTACCGGGGCATTGTGAGTTGCCGCTGTTGGCCGATAGGATGGAGGTCGCTACTCTGGCGGTTGGCCTAACTAAGCTCTCATGCAGGGTGTTAAGTAAATTTTGTTTTGGTACTTAGTACTCAGCCACTGTTGAGTTGCAAGCAGCCGCGAGGGGGCCTCTCCGCCGCCCGTTAGTTGCCAGAATGGGAGGAATGGAATTTATCAAAACGGGCGGAATCGAGGCAGCCAGAGGGTTTTCAGGTTTGGTGCACGGCTGAAACAGTGCCCTTTCAAAGCTTATTTTTGCCACACTCTAGAGCAGGTCATCGCATGAGCGATGACCTACTCTTCTCTTAACGTCACATTCGGATCGACGCGGATGGCGCGTTGCGCCGGAATTACGGTTGCAATCAAAGCTGTGGCTGCAAGAATGCCGACCACCGTTCCGAAGGTCAGTGCGTCCGTGGCACGAACTTGGAACAGCAAGCTGCTCATCACTCGAGTCAGCCCAATAGCTCCGGCGATGCCGACGACAATCCCAAACCCCGCCAATTGCATACCCTGGCTCACTACCAGCTTTATGATGTCACCGGACTGTGCGCCCAGGGCCATGCGCAGGCCGATATCGCGCGTGTTCTGGCTCACCAGATAGGCAAGAACGCCGAACACACCTACGGCTGCCAGGACTAGAGCGAAGATGGCAAACGCGCCCAGCAAGGTGCTGGCAAAACGCGGCCGAGCCAGGGAATGGTAGAAGATGTCCTGCATGGTCTGTACGTTGTAGACCGGGGCGGCAGGCTCAACCGAGTGAATCTCACGCACCACGGAAGGAGCAAGGGCAGTTACATCACCCGATGAGCGCACCACGACAAACATGCTGTTCGATGGCTGCTGGCGATGAGCGAAATAGACCACGACCTTGCCTTCGTCACTGGCGAGGCTATCTTGTTTCACGATTCCAACCACTCCGGCGATGGTAAAAGGCTTCTTGGGATCAAACCACAGATGCTTACCGATTGGGGTTTCGTGGGGCCAGAACCGTTGCGCGAATTTCTCGTCAATAACCGCTACCTGAGGCGTGGTGCTTTCGTCATGGTCCTCAAAAAAACGTCCCTGAATGAGCGGGATCTGCATGGCACGGAAATAATCAGTGCTGGCAATGCGCAGGTCTACCTGCAATTCCTGGCCGGGCGGTGGCGTGTAGCCTTCCACGTTGATGCTTCCCCAACCGACGGTTCCGGTCAAGGGC
>DATDGH010000734.1:0-13205 GCA_036522215.1 Candidatus Angelobacter sp.
GCTACGACGTTGGGCGAACAACAGTGGGCTGCTCGCGCCAAGGGCGAGCTCGGAATCATTGCTTTCCTGGAAGGGAATTCCACGCGTGCGGTCAGCTTAATCGGACAAGCTTTGTTGTCGCTGGTGGGCACCGGAGACCCCGCCGGAGCGGCCCGCCTGCTCACATTCCTAGGAAACGGCTACATCGAAGTGCGGAGGTTTGCGGAGGCTCGTTGGTTTTTCTCTCGCGCTACTTCGCTGATGACAAATACTCCGGCGGCTGGCTTCCCGTACGGTGCAAAAGTCGGAACCGCCGTTGCATTGGCTGGCGAAGGTCTGAAAGACGAGTCGATCAACGAGCTTGAAAGCGTCTTGTCTAAAGCACGCATTGAAAAGGACTTTGGCCAAGAGTCGAACGCTCTTTGCAACATGGGTGAAATCGCCATGAAATCCGGAGACCTCGAACGAGCTAGGACTTATCTCCTCGAAGCCGGACAGATCTCGAAGAGCATTCAGCTATATCGCGTGCAAGCCGAGGTCATGATCGAGTTGGGCAACGTGTATCGGAGCTTGGGTGATCTTAGCTCCGCAGAAGCCCAACTGAATGCGGGTTTGGAAGTGAGTCGGAAACTTGGCGATCGGTATTTCTTGCCGCGAGACCTGACGGCCGCAGCTGAACTGAGAGTCGCCCAGGGTAGGATGCGATCGGCAAACCGCTTGTTCGGTGAAGCCGAGAACGTGGTTGGTGAGTTAGTGGCACATCAACATACGAACATCGGCAAAACTGCACTTGCCGGCGCCATGAGTGAACCTTACCTGCAACATTTCCATATTCTCCAGCAGCAAGGGAATATGTCGGGTGCGTTTGCCTTGCTTGAACGCGTGCGAGGAACTTCGACAATATCCGTTGAAACGTCCGTCGAGGCTTCCGCGAAATCGCCAGTGCGAGCGCGCCTGGAGGCAAGTATCGCAGAACTTCAGCGAAGCCTGTTGCAAACAAATGATCAAAAGGCGCGATCGGAACTTCAGGACAAGTTGCTCCAAAACGAGCGAACCCTGGCGTTCGAGGACAACGAACGATTAGAGGGAACATCGTCACCAACGACAGCTGTTTCTCTGCCCTCGACCCAGAAGATCCTTAGAAAGGATGAGCTTCTGTTGGAGTACGTGCTCGATGACCCGAATGCTTTTTGTATCGTCGTCACATCAGAGTCGGCTCGCGTAATCCAATTGCGCGCCGGCACCAGGGAGATCCAGGACCTCACACGATCCTATTTGCGAGACCTGAGAGCAAACAAATCCAATCCGGAACTGGCTACTGAACTTTACGCGATTCTTCTCAAAGAGATTGTGGAACGTTCTTACAAACCGAGGCTAGTCATCATCGCAGACGGAGCCTTAAACTTCCTCCCCTTCGAAGCGTTGCAAGGTCCGGATGGGGAATTCCTGGTCAGCTCCGCGATTGTGAGCTACTCATCATCGGCCACGTCCCTGGCAACCCTGCGGTCTCAACCAACCCACTCAGCGAGAAAGCCCTTACTTGCGATTGGAGATGTGGACTATGCCTCTCAGAGAATTCCGCGGCCCACGACTACACGGTCTGCTTGGATACCGGTGAGCGTGCTTAGAGGCCTGGCGGAACTATCGGGATCTTTCCTGCAGAATCTACCAGAGAGCAGGCAAGAGGTACTCTCAATTGCGCGTGTTGCTGGACCGAATTCGAGGTTGTTGTTGGGGAAAGAAGCGACCGAGAGCGCGTTCAAAGCGCAAGCGCTTTCAGACTACAGCGTCATTCACCTTGCAGTTCACGCAATATCCGACTCTCGCTATCCTGATCGTTCGGCCTTGGTGCTCGCCGAGGATAAACCTCCGGAAGATGGCCTGTTGCAAATACGCGAAATTGTCCGGCTGCGCTTGCAGGCGGACCTTGTGACTCTCTCCGCATGCGAGACCGGAATCGGCATGGACCAGGGTGAAGCTGGCGTAATCAGCCTCCAACGTGCATTTCTACTGGGAGGAGCGAAAGCAGTAGTGGCAAGCCTCTGGAATGTTGAGGATCGGTCCACTTCGGTATTGATGGAAGCATTTTATCGCCACCTTGCTGAGCGCGAGGATAAGGCAACGGCGCTGGCCCACGCCAAGCGGGAGTTGATGAACACAAACTCCACCGCTTCTCCCTATTATTGGGCGGGCTTCGTTGTTGTGGGGGAGGCATCATCTCCAGCTTTCCCCTAAACCACAATGCGCGATCCGTCCGCAACTACGCCAACTAGCCGTCCCTAAGTGTAGAATCGCTGCAACGGAAAAAGCCCAGGAGTTCGAGTCTGTCAGCGGCGAAAATCAAGGCGGTTTTTGTCGAGCCCATGTTGCTTCTGCCGGTGACCACGTTACCGGAAGGCCCGAACTGGTCCTACGAATTGAAGCTCGATGGCTACCGAGCGCTGGGAATCAAATCCGGCGTTGAGGTACACCTCCGCTCCAAAAACAACAAAGATTTCAGTGCGAAATATTCGCCAGTTGTTCAAGCCTTGGCTAGTCTTCCCGACGAAACCCTTGTTGATGGCGAAATCGTGGCTTTCGACGAGACTGGAAGGCCCTCGTTCAACTCTCTACAAAACTACCGATCGCCGAGCATACCGATCATTTATTACATCTTTGATGTTCTGGTTCTCTCTGGACGTGACTTGAGGACCCGGCGATTAGCAGAGAGGCGAGTTCTGCTCCGCAGCCACGTATTGCCCAGATTGAAGGATCCTGTCCGCGAATGCCTTCAGTTCAGCGGCACCCTTTCCGATGTTGTTGATGCAGTACACGCTCAAGGTCTCGAAGGCGTGGTCGCGAAAAATCTTGATAGCACCTATGAATCGGGGCGACGTTCTGGGGCCTGGCGCAAGATGCGGATCAACAAGGGACAAGAATTTGTCATCGGCGGGTATACGGTGGGTCCAAAGAATTTCGATGCGGTCATTTTTGGATATTACGAAGGCGCGCACCTAATTTACGCGGGCCGCACTCGGAATGGCTTCATACCCATATCGAGAGAGCGACTGTACAGGCGATTCCGGAACCTGGAGGTCGCAGAGTGTCCGTTCGCAAACCTCCCGGAAAAACGACCCGGGCGTTGGGGCCTCGGCCTGACAGCAGAAAAGATGAAAGAATGCCGCTGGCTGCGGGCGGAACTGGTCGGGCAATTTGAATTCGTGGAATGGACGGCTGATAGCCATCTACGTCATTCGCGATTTGTGGCCCTCAGAGAAGATACGGCGCCGAAAGATGTGCGGCGGGGAAGCTGATTCCGAAACGCCACTGTTCGTTGTTACTGCTGGCGACTGATTCCGGGCCTAAAGGGAATTCTTTCCGGCTTTCTTTGCCTTCGCCCAACGAGCCCTAGCCGCTTCCGAGATTCTCTTTCTCGCGGCCGCAGATAGCATGCGCTTCGATTTACGCCGAGTTGTGTGTGCCATTGCAGCGTCGCGGCGGCCGCGTCTGCGTCCATTACTCGACTTTCGCCCGGTCAAAGCGGAAATAGCAGCCTCTATGCGTTCGCGCTCCTGCTTCAAAGCGTCCACGATGTGATTTATGTCCATGAGAGCGAATTATAACCCGACAAGCGGTGGATAAAGGCCCTGTACTTACTTGATGGTGACCGCGTACTGCTTCCATTCAGACCCACTATACCGAACACCTAACAAATATGGCCCGGGCGGTACCTTATTCAGTGAAATTGGAACGACAATGACCGTATCGGCGTTTTCGACAGTTGATCGAGCGGAATCCGACAGCATAGGCGACAGCGGCGCCGCTAAGCCGAAGATGCCGATCTCATAGTTTCCACCAACGCTTCCGCCCGGGAGTAGTACGCGAATGCTTCGCGACTGGGAAGATAGGCTGATTAGGGGTGCCTCACCGGAACGTGTTACCTGCCGCAGGTCTACTATCGCAACTGCTGTTGACGGAGTTCGAGTGCGAATCGCCCAGAAGCAGATTGCTGCCAAAGCCAGCATGGCCGCCGCCGCTAAAAACAACCTACTCCTTCCCAATTGCGGTATCTGTTTCTCGCCGCGTGTGCTCCTACGAATTTCTGTCATTGTACCCAGACAGGAATCGCAGTCACGCAAGTGATCCATGATGTTTTCGATGATCGGATCACCATCAGGGTATTCGCCGGCAACGAAGCTCCTTAGCTGTGGGAAAGTAGGACAATTGCGAAGCTCGATCGACTCGGCGGCTTCACGAAGACGAACTTCCGCCTGGATCAACTCTTCCTCCTTCGGAAGTCGTCGTTGATTTCGGTTTAGCAAACGAAATGACATTCAGTCTGCCTTGTTCTCCATAACGTCGTTCAATTCTGCGAAGACTCGCCGTACCTCGCGCCAAAAATTATTCCGGACTGTAGAGGCTTTGCTTTGCATCATCTCGGCGATCTCGGACCATTCGTACCCGGCTCCGCGAAGTCGCAAAACCGTGCGGTTTTGTTTGCTCAAATAGCGCACAAGTTCTTCCAGAAATATATGCCGGTCCGCCTCCTCTCCCCATTCGGTGCCACCAACCATGCGTTCGAGAGCCGTACTAGTCCCAGTGGTGGTTAGACGGTTCACCCGCTGTCCCAATGCATAGAGTTCCTGCCGAAATTTCAAGACCAACAGCCCGCTTGGATCCTGCGGGGGTGCTTTCTTTCGATCCAAGTATCGCGAGACTTTCTCAACCGATTTCTCAAACAGCTCTTGGATTTCCAAATCTCGGTCGCCTAGACGCTTCCGACCAAGAGCGGAAAGCTGCGGCCATTTGGTTTTGGCCGCCTCTCGCACATCACTGCGAATGGGTTTTCCGAAGGAATCGAACTCGCGATCAAACCACAGAAGTTCCGGGTACTGCATGAGGCCTATAGCTTAAATTAAATGGCTTCGAAACAATGGTGTCAACAAGGCAAGTCAAAAATTTCGCTTGAATTCTCGGCCTTAAAAACTTCTAATGCAGTCAGATTATTTGCGGTCGGACTGGGTTTTCCACATAGTCCCCAGGGAAAATTCACAGTTTTTCATCGCATAGGGAATAAAGGGGGGTTGGTGCCCAGTCATCTCAGTGGCGCCGGGTCGAGGCGTTCACCAATGCCAAACCAGTCCGGAAATAGGATTTCCCTCGAAGAACTTCTAGCCACTTCAGAGAAGGTTCTACGAGAAGATCATCCAAATCCAAATCGGCAAGGGTGCCCAGGACGTTCAGTACTAGAACGCCTGGCAGCCTTCTCCACCAACGATCCGCCGGTTGATCCGTCAGTCTTGCTGCACATCTCCGAATGCTTCCCGTGTTTCAGCGAATTGCGGGAACTGCGGAGAGCACGGTAATCCATTTCTACAGCAAGACGAAATGTGTAGAGCAGTGAGAAGATGAAGACCAACCCCCACACCATTCAGCCATGTGAGAGAGCCGCATGGGATCTGTAGCTGGTTTGCTCGACCGGGCGTATCGCGACAACGCAGATTCCCGCCACGGGTTTCGTGCGATGTCGTCCGTCGCAAGGTAAAATGCGTATACGGCTACTCAAAAGCCCAGCCGTGGGAATTCTCGGCTCACGTCCGTTTCCACGCAATCAATTCGTCAAGAAGTGGAAGGGAACTTGCGGGCATTACTTTCACAACTGCCGGCTCCAATTTCTTTCCCCGCAATATTTCTAGATTGCCCAGTGTGCGCGACGATACACGGGATCGAAGGGAATAGTTGTGAATCCAAACTGGTTGACTGATCTTATTTGATTTGCAGCGAAAGGCACGAATGGAAGAGACACTCTTTCTCATTCGTGAGTGCAACAGTCGAGTGCTAGTCTGGTGAGGTGGACAGCCACTACCTCAGCGACGCACATATATAAGGTCAGTCTAGCAAAGGTGGCTGATCGAATCTCCAGGTCTGTGGCACCGACCAAAAAGAACCGTAATCACACGTCAGCGGCGGGGACAGCGAGCGGTCTCATCTTCATGACGCTAGAAGACGAGACGGGCCATGCGAACATCATTGTGATGCCCGACGTTTACCAGGCCGATCCAATGATTGTGCTTCATGAGAGATTTTTGGAGTTCGGGGGAAAGTCCAGAATCAGGACGGTGTCGTTCATTTGAGGGCAGAGGTCATCAAACCGCTCGCCGTCAGCCAAGCCGAGTTTGCATCACACAACTTTCACTAGAACATCGGCCCATGGGACGTCTTTCGTTCCACTTTCTAACGGGGCGAAGATCAGTTGATCAATCAGCATAACTACAAGCGCCTTGCTCCCTCACTACCTTCCCTTTTTACTCTGTCGCTTCTCTCCCGCTTCCTGACAAAGCTTTTTTCAAAAAGTGTGTTAGTCACTAAGATAATTAACGGAGTGTGAATTTTAATTGTAGAATTCTCTCGTGCTCGTTCGGCACAAGTGCAAATTCCTGATCTTCGGCCTGCTTGCGGCGGCGCTGGGTGGTTTGCCTACCTCCTCTGGCCAGTCCACTTGGTCACCGCCTGGCCTAGTTCATGTGGCTAACACTCCTCTTAGCAAAGGTATTGCGATTCCGCTCCCCCTCCCCAAAATCCAGGCCGGACTGTTTCGAACGCTATACCTGCGCGCAGATCCGCAAGGGAGGGCGCTCTGGATCGGACGTCCCGATGGTTTGTACCGCTGGACTCCTAGTGATGCAACGCTAAAGCAGGTAATCTCGAATCGGGAGATTGTCGCCCTCGAAACCTCCGCTTCGATGCTCTGGGCTGTTGCTATGCCGGGATCGCGTGATCCAGGGGCCGGGACTCTTCTGCTGGGAATCGACTTTGCTACTTCAGCTATCGTGGTGCAGAAGTCGCTTTCGACTTCGCAGTACAGTTCTAGGACTTGGAATGTTGTCGCACACGAAAGCGAATGTTGTGTACTGCTAACGCTGCTGGGAAACTCTCTCTCAGAAAGCACTCTGTCTTTCGCGTACAACAAGCAGAAAAAGCGACTCGATTCGCTTGGGTATATTGTGTATCACGTCTTTGGAAGCGGTCGCAGTGCGATCGTTATCAAAGGACCTCCACTCGCAGATGCCCTCCAGTCACGGCGCGCAGGGAAACAACCGGAGACATTTGCTGTTTGCCATTCAGATTTGGCCAGCGATGGTGCACTAACCGATTGCAGAAAAACAGAGACGTTCTATGAATCATTTCCCTCGGATGACGACCATACCTTATCGGACGTATTTGTGTTTGACGGGAATTCGATATGGGAATTGGCACAGCGGCGAGATACGGACTCGAAACGTATCATTTCTCGCCTTATATAAATATCTTCGACGAACTTCGCTCAGCTTGCTGTCAATGACTTGCCCAGCGGCTCAAATCAAGACTCTTATGGACGGGAATATCGTGGAATCGGATTGGCGGCAAACCGTGTCCTGCTAGAGACGCGCGATAAGTTATTTTGGTTCGACAAGGAGACAAAAAGTCTTCGGCCGTTGGATTTTCCGTTGTGCATGATGTTCACCCATAGCGCACAATCGGCAACATGGGCTTGGTCGTGCAACCATTTTTCCGCTGCAGCGGCACTGGATTCCAAGGACGCCCACTTACAATACTATCAATTCGACATTCCTCGTAAGTCCGTGCCCCTCTTTACCCAACCTCGTAACGATCTGGGCTGGATAAAAACATATGGTGCCGACCAAAAACTCTACGAAATCGACCTTAGTCAGCATCAAGTGCACGAGTTGCCGTGGTCCCCGGACCCTTTTCTGGGCATTCACGAGGTTACCTTAGCCACGAATCGAGCATACTTCGTGGGTTCGTCTGAGGTTATGGAATGGGAGCCAAACTCCAGCATCGAATTCGAGCTTGTATCGAGCCCGCAGAGTAGCCTGCAACGAACCATTACGACTATCGTTTCTTGGGTCACCAGGAAAGAGGTCCTCACCGATGGAGTTTTTGGTATCAGAGCGCATTACTCGCGGCCCGAGGATCCCGGACTGAAGATCGTTTCGTTGCCAAAGCTGTCTAGTGAGCACTTTCAGGTCCGCATCCGCAACGACGGGCAAGGCGATGCACCCGAGATTCCGGTGATCGAAGCAATACGTGTACCGATATCGCTCGGCACTGCGCTGCTTTGGCGGAACTCTGTTATCGAATTCAATCTGACCGACAACTTCGGAAATAAAAGGACTGTTAAACGTCGAGTTGTGGTGGTCTCGAATTTGCTTGTGCGCGCAGGTGGATTCTACATTTTGCTGTCGTTGCTTATGGCAATAGTGCTCATCGCTGCGCCGTTCAGCAGCTTCGCGAATAACTTCATCATGAATCCGTATTTGCGCAAATGGGGCACACTGCTAGCGGTTCCCCTGATGCTGACGTTGTTCCCACGTTTGAGGCGGCACTTGCTGAAGCGCTATCGAAGGTCTCTTCTGGAGCAGACGGAACCAAGCGCCGCTGCGTACGTAGTTCCGGACAATTCCTTGGATGTTGAGAGGGTCGTTGACAGGTTCCAAACGATTAAAGGCCCTTTGTTGCTCTACGGACCTAGCGGAATTGGAAAGACTGCCTGGTTGTACTATGCGTGTCATCGGATCGCCGGTAAGCATCCGCCCGCCGTTGCGCGATCAGATCTGCCGATACTCGTTCATCTGCGGGAGTATCAGTCCATGGAACCTGAGCAGGTATTTAGAGAAGAGCTGACTGCGAAAGGGCAATTTAGCGATTCCGAGCTCACTGGAGAGATGCTCAGGCAGGGAAAGGTCTTGTTCCTGATCGACGGTCTGAATGAGGTGGATGATGGCGTGCAGGCGCGCTGGCTGGGGTTCGCTCGCTCTTACTCCGCCGGGCATCGATTTATCTTCACATCTCAGAACCTGTATCAAGGCGCGACAGAGGACGCGGTCATCAGAATTCCAAATTTGCCGGACGAAGCCGTGCGGCAGATTCTGCGCGAAAGAGCTGACATAGTCACCGAGAAACTAGCCGAGCTTCCTGTGGGAACCAAGTCTCTCCTTCGAAATCCAGCCAATCTATTAGTTGTTATGAGGCTCCTCAAAGAAGGACATCGGATTCCCGAGACCGAGTATGACTTGTATCGTGCAGTGGTCCAGCCTCTCAAGGACAGGTGGACACAAGCCGGTGTACTGTCCTATTTGGAGGACCTACGGATCAGCGCCGCGAGTTTCGCGGAGTCGGCTCGAGGAGACGTGTTGTCAGATCGGAGCTTTCCGGAAGAGGAAGAACTGATACGAGCGCGTCTTTTGGTCAAAAAAAATGGTCGCCTATTTTTCTCGAGCGATCGCCTCGCAGCATTCTTGGTCGCCGACGCCCTGGTTGAGGATCCCATAGCCCCCACCCGTATGAAGCCTCTTCTAAACAGCCAATGGAAAATGATTATGGACATGGCCAGTCAACAGATCGACCTCACTGGCGCTGACGCATTGATTGGGGAGTTGATGCGCTCCTCGTCGTCAAACTCTAACTTAGCAGAATATTTTGTTGCCGCTCTAAGGAAAAACAGCCGCTGGAACATGGACAAGGAATGGTTCGAAAAGACCCTGCTCAATGTGGGTCTGGCTCGTCAGCAAATCATTTTACGTGAGAGCGAGTCAGTATCGGCTGGCACCAAATCGAGTGTGACGGTTTCAGCAGGCTAGCAAATTGGCACTCGACGCTATCGGTGCTATTCCCAGCCTCTAGTGATTTGGCTGAGTTGCCCTGCGCGGCGGGGCACTTCTGTGGAACTCGCAATGAAGTTGTATCATTGTAGTTGGCAGTAGAAGCGTGGGGCCGCACGCTTTTCCCGGAGTTGTGGGCCCCATGTTGTTCAAGAAGCAGTTCCTCCACCTAATAATCCTGTTAACCCTCCTCTCTTTCGCGGTTTCGCCCCTGATTGCCCCAGTTACGACGAAATCACCAAATTTGCGGCTCATGTCCTCTGATCCGCGGTCAGTGCTCTCCGAGGCTAACCACCTTGCATGGGTAGACAACTGGTCTGCCGCTGGCCCGCTTTACGAGCGAGCTGAAGCCCTGTTCCATGAAATTGGAGACAAGCGCAATGAGATCTATGCGCGAATCGGAAACATTCGCACAGTTGGGACAGAAGTTTCTTGGAGCCGGGCATCCCGCTCACTGCAGAATCAACTGCGCAATCCCATCGTCCAATCAGATCTAAGACTGCGTCTCTGGTGCCTGGCGTTAGCTGGATACGTGGACATAGATGTCAACACGGCTTCAGCCAAACGTTCGTGGGCAGAGGCCTTGAGCATCGCTGCGACGTTGGGCGAGCAACAATGGGCCGCTCGCGCCAAGGGCGAGCTGGGCATCATTGCTTTCTTGGAAGGGAATCCCACGCGTGCGGTCAGCTTAATCGGACAAGCCTTGTTGTCGCTGGTGGGCAGTGGGGACACGGCCGGAGCGGCGCGCCTGCTCACACTACTTGGCAACGGCTACGACGAAGTCCGGCGATTCGCGGAGGCTCGTTGGTTTTTTGCTCGTGCTATTTCGATGATGAAAAATACCCCGGCTGCAGGCTTCCCGTTTAATGCTGAAGTGGGAGACGCATTTGCTTTGGCCGGCGAAGGTCACCAAGACGAATCGATCAATTTGCTTACGAACGTACTGTCCGAAGCACGCCTTGAAAAGGAGTATGGGCAACAGGCGAACGCACTCGGTGCCATGGGCGAAATCTTCCTGAGATCCGGCGACTTTGAACGAGCTAGGGGTTATCTCCTGGAGGCCGGACGGATATCGGAGCACATTCAGCTGTACCGGATTCAGTCCGAGGTTATGGTTGAACTAGGCAACGCGTATCGGAGCTTAGGCGACCTTAGGTCTGCCGCAGCATATATCAATGAGGGGTTGGAGGTGAGTCGGAAACTGGGCGACCGATATTCATTGCCGCGAGATCTAACGGCTGCAGCGGAGTTAAAAGCGGCCCAACGTAAATTCCAGGAGGCAAACCGTTTATTCAGCGAGGCTGAGGACGTCATTAGAACGCTTCCATTAAGTTGGATGTTGAACGGTCTTCAACGTTCCAGAGGCTCGCCATGACGCTCTTAGCCCCTCCCATTAGGAAGGCGCGTTCGAGGCTAATTACGCCTGCTTCACCTTCGGCCATGCCTATTCCGGTTTCGCAAGCAGAAAGCGTGACAAGATCTGCATTCAAGTGTAATCGGCTAATCTCGCGGACCTGCAACAGGCCGTCTTCCGGAGGTTGATCTGGAGCAAGAACCAGAGCTGAACGATCGGGATAACGAGAGTCGGCGATCGCGTGGACGGCCAGATGAATGATGCGGTACTGTGAGATTGGCTTTGCCTTGAACGCGGTCTTAGTGGCCTCCTTCCCCATGAGCACGGTCGCTTGCGGCCCCGCGATGCGTGCAATCGATAGCACTTCCTCTCTGCTCTCCGGAAGATTTTGCAAATGGGCGCTCGAAAACTCTGCAAGATCGCGTAACACGGTTACGGGAATCCAGGCTGCTCTTGTACTGCTGCTCTGCGGAATTCGCCGGTCCGCGTAATCGACATCTCCGATCGCAAGTAGCGGTCTACTGCCGGAAGCTGTCCTGTGGGCACGCAAATTCCAGAGAGCCGTTGCCGATGGTGTATAGCTCACAACTGCGGAGCTGACCAGGAATTGCCCATCCTGAGCTTGCAATGCTTCGAAGGGCAGGAAATTCAGCGCTCCATCTGGGATGATGATCAACCTCGGTCTGTGAAAACGTTCCACGACCCCATTGAGAAGAATGTTGTAAATTTCCGTAGCGAGTGCTGGATTAAATCTTTTTGCCTTCAGGTCTTGCAAGTAGGACCCCGTCAGATCCTGGATCTCCTTGGTACCGGCCCGGCAATTGGATCACGTGAGCGGACTTTGCCGTAACGGCGATACAAAAAGCATTTGGGTCATCGAGTACGTACTCCAGCAGGAGTTCATTCTTTCTGAGGGCTTTCTGGACTGAGACCAAGGAAACAGAAGCCGTCAATGATGGTCGGCCTTGTAATAGTTCATTGTCCTCAAAAGCCAGAGTTCGCTCGTTTTGGAGTAACTCATCTTGAAGCTCCGACCGAGCCCTTTCATCGTGTGTCTTCAAAAGACCTAGCTGAAGCGTTGCGATATTCGCTTCCAGGCGCGCCCTCGTTGGCGATTTGCCGGGATTGTCCGCGGATGCCTCAATGGATCTTGTCAAAGTGCCGCGCACGCGTTCCAGCAGCTCAAAGGCACCGGACGTATTTCCTTGCTGCTGGAGAATATGTAAATGTTGAAGATAAGTCTCACTCATGGCGCCAGCGAGGGCAGCTTTACCGATGTCGGTATGTTGGTGTGCGAGGAAACCGCCCTATCGCCACCTCGCCCAACGTGAGGATAAGGCAACTGCCCTTGCCCATGCAAAGAGAGAAATGATGGGGAGGAGTCCTACGGACTCTCCTTATTTCTGGGCTGCTTTCGTCATTGTGGGAGAGGCTTCGTCTCACATTTACTTTGGCCAAAACTGATCCCAGCCAACTCGACCGGTCCCGGAAGTTCAAGACCGTTTGCGCTTCTTGGTGACCCGCACGTTAGCTTTAGCAATTTCGGCTGAACCCTGGACAGTTGTGGAATTTGATTGCAGGAGTTTCAAAGGGGAAAGATAAAAGTTGCCATTGAACGGATGTTAATCCAGCGGATTAATTGACATTACGGTTTCATCCACTCCCCTTGGTTGTCTTGCAGTTTTGTTACCGGGAAAGTGTCTTGACCTGAATGGAGGTGAAGACAGTGCTAGCCTCCTTCCACCGTTCCTCACACGCACCGATCATTGCCGTCAACAAGCGCATACTAGCCCTTGCCTTGTTGCGGTAATTGGGAGATGAAGCCTCTGATAAATGGCTAATAAAAACATGATAGCGGGTTGTTCCTTCGAAGCCCTCTACATTTTCATACAAGTAGGCAAGCACCGCTGACACAAACCGATAGCTGTCGCGATGCAACTCCCGTTCATTATTGAGCAGCGCACCGTGATAAGTACCAAGCTTGATCCGGACCGGACTTAACTTAGCGCGTCGATCATTCAAGTACTGAACCGCCTCCTTGCGCTTCCGTATGTTCTCCTCCTCGTCATCGGATTCGACCGGTATCATCCGCTGTAATTCACGCATTGAACCCATATAATCCTCGTGAACAAGCTGTAGCTCCATGTAAACAGGCTCGATGAGCTTCTCAAACACTCGCTCCTGTCGTTTGTCCTCCACCTCACGCAGTTCTTTCAGTTTGTCCAGCAGTT
>DATDGH010000735.1:0-14555 GCA_036522215.1 Candidatus Angelobacter sp.
GCTGCCGTTCAGGTTCGGCATCAGGGCGCTGCGGGCCACCCGGTTTTGACCGTGGGCTTGCTGAGCTGCCTGTGACAAACCTACTGTGCCCAGGTTGTAACGGAGCCCGCGCTGGATGGCATCCTGCAAGGAGAGCTTGCCGGAAAATGGCGCTCCCGTCACACTGCCAGAAAATGGCCCTTGTACCTGAATGCCGGGATTAAGAGTGTTTATGCTGGTAGTGGTCCCGGGCACCGGCGTCTCAGAGGCGGCAACGGTTCCACTCTGCCCGGAGCGGCCGGAGAGCGGAAGCTGGGTGGCGGTGCTGCCCGTAGAAGAACTTCCAGCGGAACCAAGCTGGGCCCAGGCTGCGCCGACAAGCGTGAAAGAGGCGAGAACAATAATCGATGCGGGCCTGATGTTCCGAGATCGGAATAGTGCTGGGATTTTCATAGGAATATTAAGACCAAACCTTTCTCTTTCAGTGGTCCTCTTTCAACTAAGCTGCTTCCTGAAGCGCCAGACGCTGAGCGTGACCAGGGCCAGAGTAAAGATAAGCAGCGCCAAAAAGTTGGGCCACAATGTAGTAATTCCGCTGCCCTTCAACATGCTGGCGCGCACAATGGTGGCGAAGTGATGGATGGGATTGGGAACTGTGAATGGCTGCAGCCAGTGCGGCATGGCTTCAATGGGGTTGAGCGCACCGGAGAGCGAGTTCATGGGCGGATTAATAAAGAAGCCGGTAAGCTGGGCCTGAAGCGCGGATTTGCTGAACGTGGCCAGCACCGTACCCAGGCTGATGCCGGAAAGAATGCAGAGCGCGCCACCGGCCACAACCAGCGGAAGGCTGCCGTGGAAGGGAATGCCAAAGACAACTTTGAGAACGGCCAGGGCCAGGAACATCATCAGGTTCAACAACACGAACAGGGGCACGATTTTGGCAATGATGATTTCTGAAGTAGTAGCGGGAGACATGAGAAGCTGTTCGATAGTTCCGGCTTCGCGCTCGCGCGACATGGCTGCCGCAGAAATCAGAGAACTATTCATGAGCAGCAGAAGTCCAAAAACCCCGGTGGCAATAAACCATGAATCCACCAAGCCCGGGTTGTAGAGATAGGCCGATGTGAGCTGGACCTGTCCGCGACGGCCAACGTCCGGCGCGGCAATCTGATGCACAGCGGCGTGAATGCCCTGGTCCCGCAGTCCGGCGGCGTAGCTCTGAATCACACCTTCGGCATATCCGCGGCTGATGGTGGCCGAGTTGGCGTCAATGGCGTTCAACAAGAATTGCACGGTGGTGGGCCGGCCACGATTCAAATCGCGGGCGTAGTCATAAGGCACGACCACTCCGGCAACAATCTTTCCCTGGCTCACGGCATTGCCGAGTTCTTCGAGGGAGGAGTAATAGCCGGTCAAGCGAAAGCTCTTGCTTTCCGTGAGCACGGCAATCAACTCGCGGCTTTCCGGGCTCTTGCTATCGTCGACCACACCCAGGCGCACGTTAGAGACGGTTGCGCTCAAGGCAAAACCGAAGAGCGTCAACTGGACCAGTGGGGGCAAAATCAAGGAGATGGCCAGACGCCGGTCATGACGGATCTGGCGAAACTCCTTGAGCACCAGGGCCCGCATTCTCTGATCGAAAAGACGCTGAAATAACTTTCGCATAATCTCACGCTTTCAGTTGCATCCGTCTCATGCCCCGCCAACCAATGACAAAGAAGATGGAGCCAATGAACCCGATGATCACCACGTTGAGCCACAGTGAAGCCCAGCCGCCGCCCTGCAACAACGCATCGCGCACGATTTCCATGTAGTAGCGGCCCCAGACAAAATTGGAGAGCCAGCGCAGCCCGGCGGGTATGTTGTCGATGGGAAAGAGCAGTCCGGAGAGCAGAAACACCAGGAGAAAACCTCCCAGCGCTACGGCTTGCAGCGCCGCCGCCTGGCTGGGAATCCGCGATCCCACCATCACGCCAAAAGAGGCCACACAGAATGCGTACAGAATGGTTGCTACCAGAAACGGAGTTGGGTCTCCAACAAAGCCCAGACCAAAATAGGTAAACAGCCAGATCAACATGAGCAGGCACTCACCCAGGGCCACTGCCATGAAAGCCAGCACCTTGCCCAGCAGGAATTCGAAGGCAGAGATACTGGAGACATAAACCTGGAGGATGGTTTTCTGCTCGCCTTCTTTCGCCATGGCAAGTGCGGCCAGCAGCGGCGGAAACATGGAGAGGCCAAGAACAAACACGCCCGGTCCATAGAACTTCCTGGACGAGAGTCCGGGATTGAACCAGAGGCGGATAGCCGTTTGTATGGGTGGAGGATTGGCCGCGCCCATGCTGCTGTTGTAAGCCCGGGTAATCTGGGCAGCATAGCCGGAAGTTAATTTGGCGGTGTTGGCATCGGAAGCGTCTACCAGCAGTTGCACGGGCGTAGCCTGGCCGCGGGCCACGTCGCGCCCAAAATGGGCGGGGATGATGAGCACGGCGCGCGCCTGGTTGCCGATCAGCGGAGCATCAGGCGATTTGTCCGTGGGCCAGGAAATTACGTTGAAGGTAAGCGAATTGCGAAAAGCGTCAATAAAATCGTGGGACGCAGGGGAATCATCAAAGTCCTGCACCACGATGGGCAGATCGTTTACCGTAAACGAGATGGCAGTGCTCATCAGAAGCAGCAGGGCCTGAGGCAGCACCAGCGCGAGCGCCAGGGTCCGCCAGTCGCGAGCAATCTGGATAAGTTCCTTCCGGACTTGAGCGAAGACGCGCCGCATTTTTTCTGGCCTCCTACTCCTCTACGCTGTACTGGCCGCGTTGCCGGGCTTTTTCGACAATGCTGATGAATACATCCTCAAGTGAAAAGCGTTCCTCGCGAACGCTGAGCACACGGATGCCGTAGCTTTGCAGACGCCGCTGAGTTTGCTGCCGCCCGCTTTCATCCTCGGTAATCACGTGCAGGCGATCACCAAAGAGGGAGACTCGCCAGCGCTCCATCTCAGTTCTCAGCAGGTCGGCTGCGCGCTGCGGCTGGTCTACGATGAATTCCCACAGATGTCCGTGTTCGCGACCCTTGATGCCGCTGGGAGTGCCTTCCACGACCAGGCTGCCGGCCACCATCATCCCCAGTCGATTGCATTGCTCGGCCTCTTCCAGATAGTGCGTAGTGACCAGCACCGCTGTGCCGGCATCTGCCAGCGAGTTGATCATGGTCCAGAAGCTGCGACGGGCCAGGGGATCTACGCCCGAGGTTGGCTCATCCAGAAAAACAATACGGGGCTCATGCATGATCGCGGCCCCAAAGGCCACGCGTTGTTTCCAGCCTCCGGGCAGACTGCCAGTAACCTGGTTCTGCTGGTTTTCCAGATTGGAAAAGGAGAGCACCCAGCGAATTTTTTCCTGCTGCTCACTCTCAGGCACGCCATAGACGCCGGCAAAAAATTCAAGATTCTCCTGGATGGTGAGATCGTCGTAGAGCGAGAATTTCTGCGACATGTACCCGATTTGGCGGCGCACAGCTACTGAGCGGAAGCCGCTGCTCTCGCCCGCAAGCTGCATGGAGCCGGCAGTGGGGGCCAGAAGCCCACACAGCATCTTGATGGTGGTGGTCTTGCCGGCTCCGTTGGCTCCGAGCAGGCCGTAGACTTCTCCGTAACGCACGTCCAGGCTCACATCGCGCACTGCAGTGAAATCTCCAAAACGTTTGGTAAGATGGTCCGCGCCAATGGCGACCCGGCCGCGAAGACTGCGATAATCGTGGCGAGCTGGAAACGGATCTTCATGCCTCTGTTGCTGTAGATTGCGCAGGGTGGCGACGAAGGTGTTTTCCAGCGTCGGCTCACCAGCACGAATTTCTTCAAGCGGAAGCTGCGCTTCTTTCAACTCCTCCTGCACCACGGCTTTGGCCGCTTCGGGGTCTCTTACCAGGAGGTCGATACGATCCCCGAAGCGCTGGACATCGAGCACTACGCCATCCGGGCCGCTCAACTGAGAAAGAATCTTCTCGGCGCGGCTGAGATCGGATGTACGCAACTCCAGCCGCCGGGCGTGAAGTCCGGCGCGCACCTCCGCCGGTAGACCGCTCTGATGAATCTCACCCTGGTACATCAAGGCGATGCGGTGACACCGCTCAGCTTCGTCTAAATAAGGAGTGGCAACGAGAATAGTAAGGCCATCAGCGGCCAGATGGGCCAGCGCGTCCCAGAACTCGCGACGGGAAACCGGATCCACGCCGGTAGTGGGTTCGTCCAACAGCAAAACTTTCGGCTGAGGAACAAGCGCACAGACCAGCGCCAGTTTTTGTTTCATTCCTCCGCTCAAGCGGCCGGCGAGTCGCTGGGTGAAGCGGTCCATGCCAAACATGCTCAGATATCGGTGAGCGCGCTCAGTTATCTCATGGGAGGGCACAAGGCGCAGGTCGCCTACGTAGCGAATGTTTTCCATCACGCTCAAGTCGGGGTAGAGGCTGAAGGTCTGAGTGAGATAACCGGTCTCTGATCGCGCCTGGCGCGCGGGACGGCCGAATACTTCTGCCACGCCGCCGCTGGGCTCCATCACGCCAGCCAGAACCTGGAAGGTTGAAGTCTTGCCCGCGCCATCAGGACCAATGAGACCGAAAATTTCGCCGCGTTGCACGGTGAAACTGATCCCGCGAACCGCCTCCACTGCTCCGTATCGCTTTTGCAGATTCTGGACGCGAATGGCGATACTGCCGGGCGTTTCCGCGGCATGCTGCGAAACTGCCGGATCGGCAACAGCGGTCCTCATTTTCTCCACCTGCCTTGCGGCCAGCGATCACCGCTTACCAGTATTTCTCCGTCAGCGGGCATGCCGGGTTTGGCGTAACCGAATCCAGCCTTAAGTTGCAATTTCAGCCCGACGACTTGTTTCACGCGATCATCGCGGAAGTAAGTGTTTTCCGGGGTAAAGGTGGCCTTGGGATCGATGCGGGAGACCTGGGCATCGAGCGGCTGAGTGGGATTGGAATCAAGATAAACGTGGGCCGGCTGGCCAAGTTTGATCTTTCCGATTTGTCCTTCCGGAACAAAGCCGCGCAGGTATACCTGATTGAGATCAACCAGGGTAATAACCGCAGTTCCGGCGGTCACAACTTCTCCTGGCTCGGCGGTACGGGTGGCGACAGTTCCGCTGAAGGGCGCTTTAACAATCAGGTCCTGGCGGTTTGCCTGGGCTTCCGCCAGTTGGGCACGAGCCTGCTGCGTGGTGGCATTGGCGCTGGCGATTTCTGCATGCTGCTGGGCAATCTGCATCTGCGTCGCGGCCACCCGTCGCCGTGCCGCGGCCAGTGCCGCTCTTTGCTGTTCCGCGGTACTCTGGGCCTGCTTACCCTGACGCTCTGATACCGCGCCGTTTTTAGCGAGACGGGTGTAGGCTTCCTCATCCCAGAGCGCCAGCTTATAGGAAGCGTCCTGCTGCGCTACTTCAGCTTCTCCCTGGCGGAGTTGTTCCTCCAGAACACTGACCTGATCTTGTGCGGATTTGGAGCGAGCCAAGGCCTGCTGAAGCGCCGCGGTTGCCTGCTCTTCGCGGGCACGCACCTGCTGATCATCCAGAGTGGCGATGATGTCGCCGGCCTTGACGGAGTCACCTTCACGGAAGCGGATTTCAAGAATGCGCCCGGTGGTCTTTGGAGAGACAGCCGAGTCGTCGCCTTCAATGCGGCCACTCAGCACAACAATGCTATCCGGGACTGGTGGAACCGCAAAAAATCGTTGCCAGACAAAATATCCTGCTGTGCCCAGGGCCATCAGCAGGAGGAGGACAATCAGGGGGCGTCGCGACCGGCGAGGAGGTGGGACAGATACTACTTTGGGCTGCGGTTGTGGTCCACTTTGGGTTGGACGCTGTTCAACGTCGGGCGGCTGCGGTTGTGCGTTCATCACTTCTTTCCTTTTCTTAATTCTGGGCCGGGACTACCTGTATCGCCTGGTTTCGGTTCTTGCTTTTGACTTTGCTCCTGGTTTTCCCTCACTTCTGCCGCTGACCAGAAGTCGTGAAACGTCTTTTCAATCCACGCATCCAGATCGTCATCGGACTGCATGGCCCATAGCAGCAGTGTGCCGATTGCATTGCGCTGAAATGCCATGGCGAGGTCGGCGGGTTTACGATCGCGTCGAATCTCGCCGCGTTTCTGCCCCAACTTGATCATTTCACTCAGGTTTTCGCGCCCGCGGCCCATGGTGTCGCGTACGAACTGGCGCACTTCATCGTTGGAAAGAAATGCCGACATCAGGCTGCGGGTGAGCGCCTGGCTTTTCCCCGGCTCCTGTGCGATTCGGTGCATGAGTTGATGCAGCACGTCGTGGATTGGAATCTTGCCGGCCTCCGCTTCCTGCCGGGCATGCATAATCCTCTCCATCTGCTTTTCGCTCAGCACCGTGAGCACGTGCTGCTTGGTGGGAAAATAGTTGAAGAATGTGCCCTGGCCGACGTCCGCAGCATTGGTAATGTCTTCGGTCGTGGTTTCGAAAAATCCACGTTCGGCAAAGAGCTTCATGGCAACGCGAAAGAGCTTCTCGCGGGTTTCGGCGCGGCGCCGCTCGCGACGACCGGGAAAGGGCGCGGCGACTGGTTTTCGACGCTGGTGAAGTGTGGCCATAAACGCTTAAATGTGATTTACACTCAAATATGATTTATACTCATTTATTGAGCGCATGTCAAGCGTTCTAATCGGGTCGTCGGTACATCGGGTCATCGGGTCACCACCACCCCGTCACGCCAACAGCGGGCGCGCCGGGGGCCCCGGTCTATCGTTCACTTAAGAATCAAGATTATGCAGCTGCTATTGTTGTACCCGCTACACTCAAGCTCTAGCATGGCTTCGGCGCAACACGGGCCGGGGCTTGGCTTCAGGAATGGCTTGCCACGAGTCATCTTCTTTCCACTCTGTACTCAGATCGGCCCAGTCCGGATTGGCCTTGAGGACCAAGCGCAACTTCTTCTCCCGCCGCCATCCCTTGATCTCTTTTTCGCGTGCAATAGCTTCGCCGGGGCGGGAAAAGGTTTCAAAGTACACCAGCATGTCAAAGTTGTAGCGGGCCGTGAACGAACCTTCGTACCAGCCTTTCTTGTGCTTGAAAACCGTACCTGCAATTCGCTGGTCGAGCCCACGTAGACGAGGCGCGCGATTTATTAGACATGATGTAGGTGAAGTACCTGATGCCCATTCTGTTTCGTGGTCCTGAAGGATTCCCGAGCTGCGGTAGTTTACAGCAGGTTGACCAGAGGGAAACTTTGGGCGGGGCAGATCCCTCGCCCCTACGCCCGCGCTGAAGAAAACGCGCGTGCGCTTAACGGGGACTTCGGGACAGCAGCCTCTAGATTATGGGCTGTTTTGATGGACCCCAACCGTCAACCCGCCCCCGCTGGTAACCAAAGAGGTTCAGTTCCTTCTTAAATGAACGGTATTGGGGGGTCCCGGTCACCACCACCCCGCCACGCGAAGCGCGCGTCGGGGACCCCGGTCATCGGAAGAAAACCCAACGCCTCGATGTAGCCAACGGCTGCAGATTCTAAACAGCGAGCTGAGTGCTGCTTATTGCTCCCATCCGCCACCCAGCGCCTGGTAGAGCTGGACCAACGCTATGAGTTCGTTGCCTTGGGCCTGGGCCAGTCCCAGTTCAGCAGTGAAGTAGTTAGTTTCATTGGTCAGCACCTCGATGTAGCTGCTTTCACCTGCGCGATAACGGATTTCAGAGAGGCGAGCCGCGTCCTGCGCAGCCTGGGTCAAGAGATCCTGCTGTTCGCGAAATTCGCGATTTTTGCGATAGCCGATCAGCGCGTCAGAGACATCGCGGAATGCTCCCTGGACGGTTTTCTGGTAGAACAGCACCGCTTCCTGCTGTTGGGCCTGGGTAAGGCGAAGGTTGGAGCGAATCCTTCCACCCTGAAAGATGGGTTGCGCGAGGGCACCCGCCATACTCCAGAATCCGCTGGGGCCGGTAAACAGGCTGGTCAGTGCGGAACTCTGATACCCTGCTGATCCGGTCAGAGAAATTTGCGGGAAGAAAGCCGCACGTGCGACGCCAATTTCCGCATTGGCCGCGATCAATTGCTGTTCTGCCTGGCGAATATCGGGGCGACGTTCCAGCAATGCGGAAGGAAGGCCGGCGGGCACCTCCGGGGCATGTGGCTGCTCGGTTAATTTCAGGCCACGAGGGATGTCGCCGGGATTATTTCCCAGCAGTATGCTGAGCGCGTCTTCCTGCTGTGCGATTCGGCGCTCCAGATCAGGGACTTGCTCGGAGGCGGTGTAGACCAACTGCTCCGCTTGACGCACGTCCAGCATGGAATTCGCTCCATGTTCCTGAAGCGTCCTGGTGAGTTGCAAAGATCCGGTGCGTGAGCCAACGGTCCGCCGGGAGATTTCCAGTTCCAGATCGAACTCGCGCAATTGAAAATAAGCAGCCGCAACATTGGCGATGAGAGTGGTAATCACCTGTCTGCGGGCCCACTCGCTGGCCAGCAGGTTGGCGCGCGCAGCTTCCGTTGCGCGGCGATACCTTCCCCAGAAGTCGAGCTGCCAGGAAGCGGATGCGCTGACCTGTCCCTTGGTCTGCTCAAACGATGGAATTGGGCCGCTGGCGGCGCTTTGCTGGTTGGTAATGCCCCCGCCTACAGAGACCGAGGGGTATTGATCTGCGCGCGTGATACCAAGCTGCGCCTGGGCCTCGAGAATCCGCGTGGCGGCAATGCGGAGATCGTAGTTCTGGCGCAGGGCAGTACGAATCAGCTCCTGCAGTTCTTTATCCGGGAAGACTTCCGACCACTTTTCGTCGCTTAGGGAAGCCGACTTGTCTTTATTCAGGTTCTGAACGACATTACCCTGAGCTGCATTTCCGGCCGGCTGGTCGGTTGCTCCGCGATAGGCCTCCGGCGCCGCGACCACCGGGCGTTTGTAGTTTGGCCCGACGGTGCAACTGGCAAGCCAAAGCACCATCGAGCTCAACCAAATCTTGCCTGAACGATTGCTGATAATTCGTGCCATTTGCTTCAGTCCCCCATTCCTTCCGAAACTGCGGGAGACGGAATACGAGCAGAGCGGAAGAACGAAATGCGATCCAGTACTTTTTCCTGGAAATCTTCCAGGTACAGATAAATCACCGGCGTGATGTAGAGGGTAATGAACTGGGACACCACCAGGCCGCCCACGATTACTAGTCCCAGCGGCCTGCGCGACGCGCCATCTGCGCCATAGCCGAGCGCGATGGGAACGGCGCCAAAGACAGCGGCCAATGTGGTCATGATGATGGGGCGGAAGCGGTCCATGCTGGCATCGTGAATGGCTTTTTCCGCCGATTCGCCTGCCTGCAGCCGCTGGCGGGCGAAGTCCACGATCATGATCCCATTCTTCTTTACGATTCCCATCAACAGGAACATGCCGACGAATGCATACAACGATGCCTGCTGGCCGAATAGATAGAGCGTCAGCAGGCCGCCGACAAGCGCCGGAGGAAGAGTGGAAAGCACAGTCAGAGGATGGACGTAGCTCTCATAAAGGATGGCGAGAATCACGTACATCACGAACACCGCCAGCGCCATCAGGATGGTCAAGTTGCGCACCGTGTCCTGGAATGTCAGCGCTTCGCCTTGAAGGCTGGCTCGCACGGTTGGCGGCACCACTGAGGCTGCCGCCTTGTTGATGAAATCCGTGGCATCGCCTACGGCAACACCGGGTTTGAGGTTGAAGAAGATCGTCACGCTAGTGAACTGGTTGAGATGGTTCACTGATTGCGGTCCCAGCGTGGTCTTGGATGTCACCAGGGCATTCAGCGGCACAAGATTCTTGCCATCATCGGACTTGATGTACAAGAGCGAGAGGTCTTCCGGTTTGGAGCGGGCCGTATCAGCAACTTCAAGGATGACCTGATACTGGTCCTCAGGCTTTTTGATCAGATACAGGTAATTTTGCGAATACGCATTTTTCAGCAATCCAAGAATTCGCGCTTCCGAGACGCCATAAGTCCGGGCCTGATCGCGGCGAATGTTAATCTCCAGGTTCGGTGTGTGATTGAAAAAATCTGAGGATAGCGTGAGAAATCCCGGATACCCGTACAACTTTCCCATCAGTTTGCCGGCTACATCATACACTTCCTCGGGATTTACGCCTGACAGCGAAAATGCATATTGGCCCTGGTTCTGGTTGGTGGCTCCGGTGCTGATCTCCAGTACGGGAAATGGCCGCAGGAAGGGAAACACACCGGGAACTCCGGCCAGCTTTCCCATCATGGGTCCGGCAACGTTCTGTATGGGCGCACGCTGATCCGGCGGATTCAGGAAGGCCAGAAGCAGGCCTTGATTGGAGGCAAGAAAACTTCCGTTCCCGGTCATGGTGAAGGTGGCCCAGACGGCGGGATCCTGTCGCATGACCTGGTCAGCCTGATCCTGAAGCGCGTGCATCTGGTCAGGTGAAGAGCCTTCCTTCGCAATCATCACGCCCCAGACGAAGCTGCTGTCTCCCACCGGGAGAAACGCTTTGGGAACAACCATGAACAAGCCGATGGTGCCAACCAGGCACACCACCCAGATCAAGGCTGATACCCACCGCCGCCGCAAAAACCACGAGAGAGAAGAACCATAAAAGGAGAGAACACGCTTCTCAATGCCGCCAATCACGCGTTCCATCCAAGTGCGCTTTGAATCCGGGCCGCGCTCCTTCAACAGTCTTGCAGACATCAACGGCGTTAGAGTCAACGACACCAATCCGGAGGCGAAGATGGCAACCACGATGGTCACAGCAAATTCGCGGAAGATGCGTCCGACCAGCCCGGACATAAAGACGAGCGGGATGAACACCGCCGCCAGCGAGACGGTCATAGAAAGAATGGTAAAGCTGATTTCCCGGGCACTGTTGATGGCAGCCTCAAACGCCTTTTCGCCACGCTCCATACGTCGCACAGTGTTCTCCAGGAACACAATGGCATCGTCCACCAGGAAGCCAATGGCCAGAGTCAGAGCCATGAGGGATAAATTGTCGAGGCTGTATCCCAGCAACTGCATGGCGATAAACGTGAGCAGCAGAGACAAAGGAAGCGCCACAGCGGGAATCAGAGTGTCCCTGGCGCGCCCAAGAAACAGGAAGATCACCATGACCACCAGGACAAAGGCGATGATCAGGGTGGCGCGCACGTCCTCCACCGAGTGGATGATGGTCTGTGAGCGATCATAGGCCGGGGTAATGCGGACCGATGCCGGCAGCTCAGCACTCACAATGGGCAAGAGATCGCGAACGCTCTTGGCTACTTCGACTGCATTGGCGCCAGCGCGACGGAAAACGGCCACAACCACGGTGGCTGAGGGCACCGGATAGCCTCGCACCCAGAAGCGCATGTTGATGCGTTCGTCCTGAACCGAATCGCGCACCTGGGCAACATCGCGAAGATAAACCGGATTACCGTTGTTGCTGCTGACGATCAGATTGCCGTATCCTTCAGCATTTTCCAGTTGTCCGCGGGGCCGAAGGAGCGCCGTTCCCGAGCCTCCATCAAACTGTCCTGCACCGGCATAGCTGGTGCCGTTCTTGACTGCGGTGGTCAAGTCGTCAACCGAGATGCCTCGAGCCCACATCGCAGACGGATCGGCCTTGATGCGGACAGCAGACTTGGTGCCGTAAACGGCCACCCGGCTCACTCCCGGCAGAATGCTGATGCGTTGCCCCACCTGCGTGCTTCCATAGTCATAGAGCTGACCCTCTGTGACTGAGTCGCTGGTCAACCCTATATAAAGGATGGGCTGATCGTTGGGATTAGTTTTGGAATAAGTCGGTGGAGACGGCAGGTCAACCGGCAGACTGCCGGTGGCCTGCGAAATGGCTGTCTGAACATCGGTGGCTGCAGCGTCAATGTTCTTGTCCAGATCAAACTGGAGCGTCAGGCTTACGTGCCCCTGCGTGCTCTGGGAAGTCACAAGCTCCAGTCCATTGATTTGCATGAACTGACGTTCCAGTGGCGTGGCGATGTTGTTCGCCATGGTGTCCGGGCTTGCACCGGGATAGTCTGCTTGGACCTGGATCACCGGATAATCCACTGCCGGCAGGTCATTCACCGGAAGCTGGCGATAGGCAAATATGCCGAATAGAACGACCGCGACCGTCAACACGGCCGTCATTACCGGACGGCGGATGAATGGTTCAGATAGATTCATGATTTGCCTTCCGCTCTGGCCGCATTGCCATCGGCATTCTGCTGGTTGACGTGGACCTTGGCTCCCGGCATCACTGTGAGTTGTCCGCTCGTGATCACGCGCTCACCCGGCTTAATTCCCTGCTCGACCACCAGCAGGTCTCCCTGACGCTGGCCTAGTTTCACGGGACGCAATTCGGCTGTGGTGTCCTCCTTCACTACATAAATGAAGGAGCCCTTAGCAGACATCTGCGCGGCGACTGCAGGAACCAGTACCGCTTGGTGCAGCGTGTTCAATACCAGGCGAACTTTCACGAACTGCCCCGGCCACAGACGGTGGTTGACGTTGGGAACGGTAGCGCGAAGCATGACCGTTCCGGTTGCGTCCTGCACGGCGTTATCGAGAAAAGTGAGTTCGCCGATCAGCGGCTGGTCAGACTCGTCGGGGATACGCACCTCCACTCTCAGCCCGCCGCGGCTCATGTGCCGCCTGACCTCAGACAGTTCGTTTTCAGTGACGGTGAAGTCGGAATAAATTGGGTCAACGCGCTGAATACTCAGGAGCGATCCAGTGTTTGCAGCCACAACGTTGCCCATATCCACAAGACGATGTCCAGCGCGGCCGTTGATGGGAGAATGGATTGCGGTATATTCCAGGTTCAGGCGCGCGGTTTCCACCGCCGCTTCGCTCTGCCGCACCTGGGCGGCGGCCACGTCAACCGCATTTTTCCGCGTGTCGTAATCCTGCTGCGCAATGGCCTTGGTGCCGATCAGGTCCGCAGCGCGCTGGAATTGGAGCTTGGCCAGATCAAATGCGGCCTTTTGCTGGGCCAGTGTAGCCTCAGCCGAGTGGAGCTGTGCTTCATAGGGTCTTGGATCGATGGTGAAGAGCAAGTCTCCCTTCTTGAGATCGGCGCCATCAGTAAAGTGAATCGCGGTGATGCGTCCAGAGACTTGCGGTTGAACGCTGACGGCCTCGCGTGCCACGCAGCGTCCTACCTCATCCACGTAAACGGGTACGTCTTGTGTGGTCGCCGCCGCTACAGTGACCGCCGCCGGCGGTCTCTGAGGAGCTGCTCCTGCTTTCTGTTCGGCTGCGCCGCCATTTGTGCATCCGACGAGCAGAAGCAGGGACGCCGTCATAATAAGGGCCGCATAGACAACTCGGCCAGGTGAAGCTTCGGAAATAGGAAATGAATGATCTTTGCGATTGAATTGAATTTTCATAGAAGCCACATCCTTAAATTCGGCAAAAACTGTTTTCGTGTCAGGCCGCCCCGCTGATTGGCAGGGGTTCGCCTACATGAAGAAGTTGACTGAGAGGCTGGTCCGTCGTTTGCAGACTGGCCCCCGCCTCTGTAAGGTGCTTAAGAGCTGACGTTCGCGATGCAATTACATCCTGTCGCGTGCAGTTCAACAGAGTGGCACAGTCCTGGCTCGTATATCCCTCAAGCACCGACATCACCAGGACGAAACGTTCGAATGGCTGAAGTTGGAAGACCGCGGTGAGCGATGCGCTGATGGTTGAATCCGCCGTTGGCAAACGGGAATCGGCCACGCTATTTGCCTGGGAAGGCGAGGGACGGACCATGCGAATTGCGTTTTTAATAATCGCTCGCCTGCTCCATGAATGCGCCCACTGCTTGAAGACACGGTTTGACTGTATGGAGTCCTCAAAACCCGCGACAAAGCATTGTTCAGCATCGGGGTAGTCGCCTGTCAGCAACAGCGCCAGCAGGTGCAACCCGGACATATCTTCAGTGAAGATTTTGCAGAAATCGCTGTGGACGGCATACAAACCTTCATGTGAGCTGTGTTTCTTTGAGGGCAACAAGGTCTTCATTTTCCTTACTCCTTCATATCCAGGACGAATGGGAATAGCGAAAATCGACAAATTCTTTCCGGCACCGCAAAATTTTGCTGCTGCGAGAAATCAGTTTCTGGTTGGTTGTAATTCATCGCCGCTATTTAGCTCTCGCTCGCGGGTATTCGATCGGTCGGTAGGCCGTCCCAACGCCGCGTCTACTCCGTGGGCACGACACAGGAGGTGGAACATCTCGCGCACCGAGCAGACTTCAAAAATCAGGTTCAAGTGCGTAGATTCCAATACCTGCTGTACAGCCGGCATTACATTCAGGAGCTTGAGTTCATTTCCATGAGCCAGCGCCCAGGTCCGCAGATCCAGCAACACACCCAGCCCGCCCGCGTCTATGCCATCCACTTGCGCGAGATCGAGCACCAATGCGCCGGAGTCTTTCTGGGACAGCGCAGCGTTGTGCAGGTTCGTGTCCCCAAACAGAATTCGCCCTCGACAATGCAGGATGGAAACATCACTAAGCTTTTGCACAGTCACATTCAACATCGATGATCTCCCTGACCCCCGGTTAAAAGGGTCCGTGATACAGGTTGGAAGCCCTGAAGGTATGCTCCTTTCCGTTCC
>DATDGH010000736.1:0-3086 GCA_036522215.1 Candidatus Angelobacter sp.
GTAAGACTAAGGCCAGACCAATCCAGGTGGTCCAAGATGAAAGTTTGATGCGGTTCACAAGTCTTTCTCCCGATCTCAGTGAGAAAGTTTAACAACAATGGCCCATGAAATAGAAGCACACCTTGCCGCCCACTGGTCTCAGAGGCGGAAAGCAATTAGACTGTGTATTTTGCAGGAGGCATGATGCGCCGAATCCACATTATTTTAACCGTCGTAGCCATTCTTAGTCGGGTTCCGGCTTATGGCCAGGTTCCGGCCCAGGTTCCGGCAAATGGCAAGGTTATGGGTGGGCGTCCATTCACTTTTGAAGACATGATGTCGCTCAAGCGGATCAGTGATCCGCAAATCTCGCCGGATGGACGGTGGGTGCTGTTTTCCGCCGTTGACGTCAACCTCAAAGAAAATAAAAAGACGTCTCATTTGTGGGTGCTCCCGCTGGCTGGAGTCGAGGAGCGGCAACTTACTTTTGGGAATGAGGGCGAAAATCGTGGACGATGGTCGCCCGACGGCCGGCAGTTCATCTTTGTCAGCAGCCGTGAGGGCGGCTCACAGATCTGGATGGTGAATTTTGACTCTGGAAGCGGGCAGACCGCGGGCGATGCTCACAAAATCACCAGCATCTCCACTGAAGCAGATGGCGCGATCTGGTCCTCGGACGGGAAGAACATTCTGTTTGTGTCCGAGGTCTATCCCGACTGTCCCGACGATGCGTGTAACAAGGCCCGCGATGAGCAGCGTGCCGGGTCGAAGGTGAAGGCCATGGTCTTCACCCGGCTGTTGTACCGCCACTGGTCCAGCTATACCCGATTCAAGCGCAGTCATCTGTTTGTAGTTCCGGCTTCCGGCGGCGTCGCCAAAGACATTACGCCGGGTGATCATGATGTTCCGCCTTTCAGCCTGGGCGGGCAGGACATGTATGCCATCTCTCCCGATGGCCAGGAAGTCGCCTTCACCAGCAATGTGGATGAAGTGGAAGCGACCAGCACGAACAACGAGATTTTTGTTGTCCCTATAACTGGAGGCACACCGAAGAAGCTCAGCATGAGTCCTGGGAGTGACTCGACTCCGCTCTACTCACCTGACGGGAGCGAGCTGGCGTGGCGGATGCAACCGCGCGCAGGATATGAAAGTGATCGTTTTCTGCTGGTCATATATGAGCGCACAGGCACATTTCAAGGCGGGCAGCGCCCTGTGATTCCGGACTTAGACCGCTGGGTTGAGACCATTGCCTGGTCTCCGGATTCCAAGTACATCTACTACACCTCGGAGGACCACGGAGAAGTTCCAATCTACCGCATACCTGTCTGGGGGATGCTCGAGAACCCAGAACCCACGAAAGGCTTTCCTAGCTTTGTGCACTATCCTGTGCAGGAAATCACTGGCGGCGCGAATGACGAGCTGGTGTTCTCGCCGGACGGCAAGACCCTGGTCTTTACTCGCATGACCATTCAGTCGCCCAATGAAGTCTACAAGGTCGCGATAGGACGAATGGATGTGGAGCAATATCCTCATATGAATGAGGAGCCACTCGGTCATATAGATCTCAAGGCGGAGCAACTTAGTCATCTCAACGATGCTGTGCTGTCCCAGGTGGCCATGCAGCCGCTGGAGCCCTTCTGGTTTAGCGGGGCTGGGGGCACCAAGGTGCAAGGGTTCCTGTTAAAGCCTCCGGGATTTGATGCCGCAAAAAAGTACCCGATGAAATTCCTGATCCACGGCGGGCCACAAGGCGCATGGGGCGATGAGTGGACCTATCGTTGGAATGCCGAGCTGTTAGCGTCGAATGGTTATCTGGTAGTGATGATCAATCCTCGCGGGTCTACCGGCTACGGGCAGGAATTCATTGACGGCATCAATGGCGATTGGGGAGGGAAGCCGTACGTAGACTTGATGCGCGGGCTGGATTACGTGGAAAAAACCTATTCCTTTGTGGACAAGGATCGCGAATGCGCTCTGGGCGCGAGCTACGGCGGATACATGATCAACTGGCTCCTGGGCCACACCACCCGCTTCAAGTGCCTGGTCTCGCACGATGGATTGTTCAATGCAGAGTCGGTATATGGCAGCACCGAAGAGCTATGGTTTAACGAATGGGAATTCAAAGGGACGCCATGGACGAACCGCGCTCTCTACCGTCGCTGGTCGCCGCATGAATTTGCGGCCCAGTTCAAGACTCCGACGCTGGTCGTGCACGGCCAATTGGATTACCGGCTGGATGTTTCGGAAGGCTTTCAGCTCTTCACTACTTTGCAGCGGCTGAAGGTCCCATCCAAGATGCTTTATTTCCCCGACGAAGGTCACTGGGTGCTGAAGCCGCAGAACAGCCAGCTCTGGTATCAGACTGTGAATGGATGGGTGGACCAGTATCTCAAGAAGTAAAATGAACTATGGCTAAATTGACGCTGGTTTATGGAATGCGCCTGCTGCCTGAAGGCGAAGTAACAGAAGTGGACGAGGCGCCTGTCAAGCTTAAGAACGGCCGCACCGCGCACGTCACCATGCACGTCCTGGAAGGCAGCAAAGAGGAGATTGAAGCCCAGTTGCGGCAAAGTGTGGAAGCTTTCTTCGATTTATATCCGGAAATCTGAGAGTTGAGTTGTTCGGCTCAATGGGCTTGGGCCCAACGGAACTTCCGCAAGCAGGCAAACCGCACCATTACGAAATCTGCCGTTGTACAATCGCACCGTGGCGAAATCCCATCTTCTCTTCCTATTGTGGGTGGCCGTAGGGGCCGGCGGCGAGCCCGGAGTTCCGCTAATGACAGCCGCGGCGGAACAAGGTGCTCAGGCGCAACAACCGGAAGGCCAGCCACAAATCAAGTTGAACGTTCTCAACGTGTGTACGCCTTCGGCTGATGAGCAATCGATCCTGAAGGGTGCTTTGACAAAAGTCTCAGGTGCTCCAGCCTTTGCCAGTGACTTTGAGGTATCGCGAGGAAGCGCCACCCTCAAGGACGCGCTGCCGTCGAAATATGTCCGGCTGCGCCGCGATTTTGCTTCGCAATCGCCTATGATGACCGCCCAGTACTCCGTGAGCCTGGACGAAAAGGTCACAGTCGAGACGCTGGTTTTGCGCATGCGCGATCC
>DATDGH010000737.1:0-6411 GCA_036522215.1 Candidatus Angelobacter sp.
GTTTTCATCTGGCTGGCCTGATTGCGCAGGTCTTCAAAAAGTAGGGTACTCAAATAGCGCTCGCCGAAATCGGGAATCACCGTCACAATCAGCTTGCCTGCATTCTCCGCCTTCTGGGCCACACGGACTGCCGCTGCCACCGCTGCTCCGCCGGAGATCCCGATCAGCAGACCCTCCTCCCGTGGCACGCGCCGCGCCATATCAATGGCTTCCTGCGACGAAACAGTAACGATCTCGTCAATCAGATCTGTGCGAAGAACTTCCGGAATAAAGCCAGTGCCAATACCTTGGATCTTGTGGGGAGTATGTGTTCCTCCGGAGAGCACTGGGCTCTCAACCGGCTCCACGGCAACAATTTTGAACCCGGGCTTTTTAGGCTTGATGTACTCGCCCACGCCGGTAAGCGTCCCGCCGGTCCCCACGCCGGAAACCAGAATGTCTACCTTGCCCTCAGTATCATTCCAGATTTCCGGTCCGGTAGTTTCGCGATGAATTTTCGGGTTTGCGGGATTAGCAAACTGTTGCGGAATAAAACCGTTGGGAGTCGCCTTGAGGATCTCTTCGGCCTTGGCCATGGCCGCCTTAATCCCTTTGGAGCCGGGCGTAAGCACCACTTCAGCCCCAAAGGCGAGTAGAACGATGCGGCGCTCCAGGCTCATCGTGTCCGGCATTACCAGGATCAACTTGTACCCGCGTGCGGCCGCGGCAAAAGCCAGTCCAATCCCTGTATTGCCGCTGGTCGGCTCGATCAGGACGGTCTTGCCCGGCTGGATCTTGCCGGCCTTCTCCGCTTCCGCAATCATGCTCACGCCGATGCGGTCTTTCACACTATTGGCCGGATTGCGTCCCTCCAGCTTGGCTAGCACAGTGGCTTTGCAGCCCTGTGTAATCTTGCTCAACTGCACCAGGGGCGTGCCCCCAATCAGTTCCGTAACATCTTTGGCGATTCGCATGGTCGTTCCTTTCCTTAAAACTTTGATCGTAAGAATTTAACAGGGCTAATTGGGAACGAGCAAAAGGAGTTAGGTATGCAAACCCGGGCTCTTATTCCAGGTCAATGTTTCTTCGCAAACGATTCCCTTGCCGGGGGAGAAGGGCCGGTGTCCCTATAATAGCTTCAGCAGGAACTGGAGCGCGGATTGCCCTACGCGAACAATGCAGCAGCACCCATACTGGCCATCGTCGGCCGCCCGAATGTGGGAAAATCTACGCTCTTCAATCGCTTAATTGGTTCCCGCCGCGCCATCGTTGGCGATGAGCCGGGCATCACTCGCGACCGCCTTTACGGCGACACCACGTGGAACGGGCGCCGCCTGCGTGTGGTTGATACCGGCGGCATCGTTCCCGGCGAAAAAGAACAAATCCCAGCGGAAATCTTTCGCCAGGCGCGGGTGGCTTTAGAAGAAGCAGGCGCGATTGTGTTGGTAATAGACAGCCGCAGCGAACTGGCAGCGCCTGATATGGAACTGGCGCGCCTCCTTCGCCGCCTGGGAAAACCCCTCTTCCTGGCCGTCAACAAGGTCGACACCCCTAAACAGGAAGCTGAGGCAGAAAATTTCAGGACTTTAGGCATCGACCGGCTCTTTCCCATCTCTGCGGAGCACGGACTTGGAGTTGCCGAGCTGCTGGAGGCGGCACTGCACGTCATCCCGGAAGAAGAACCTGCGGAGTCAGGGCAGCAATTGGAACAGGAATCCTCAGAACCTAAAGAAACCAAAGTTGCCATCATCGGCCACCCCAACGTGGGAAAGTCGACCCTGCTCAATGCGCTGACTGGAACGTCACGCGCCATTGTTTCGCCCATTGCCGGAACTACCCGCGATGCCGTAGACGAAGTGGTGGAGCGAAACGGCGCTCGCTATCGCTTCATTGATACCGCTGGCATTCGTCGCAAAGGCAAGACGCGGCACATGGCAGAAAAGCTGTCTGTGGTCATGGCTCGCAAACACCTGGAAGGGGCAGACGTCGCCCTGCTGGTGCTCGATGCCATCGAAGGAGTGACCGCCCTGGACGCCACCATCGGCGGCTACGCTCACGAGAGCGGAAGATCAGTCATCATCGTGGTGAATAAGTGGGACCTGGTCGGTTCAGGGCGACAGGAGGGGCGTCCTGCTGATGCGGGCATCTATGAACAACAGATACGCCGCAGTCTGAAATTTCTGGACTATGCGCCCGTCCTGTTTGTCTCCGCCAGCGGAGGCAAGAACCTGGACAAAGTGTTCCGCACCCTCGAACAGGTCTCCGCAGAACGGCGCAAGCGCATCAGTACCTCGCAGATGAACCGTTTTCTGGAAACCGTGGATTTTGAACGCGCCTCCGTTCCTCACCGGCAAAAAGTCAGGGTGTATTACATGACTCAGGCCGCAGCTTCGCCCCCCACTTTCATCCTCTTCACAGACAAAGACGTCAAGCTGCACTTCTCCTACGAACGCTTTCTGGAGAACCAGATCCGGAAGACATTCGGATTTGTAGGAACACCCATCTGGATCAAGAACCGTCCACGACGCAAAGTCGAGCTGGCCCCACGGAAGTCCAAGCGAAGGTAATATTGCCCGGACTGTTAAGTTTTCTTAATCTCACCATGGGATGAAACAAAATCTCCCTGTTCGACACTATCCTTGTAGAGCATGCCGATCCTGGAATATAGCGTTCGACGGAACTGCCAGAAACCGGATGCGGCGTCAGGGAACATGGGAAGTCACCCCACAGGGCTTTCAATGTTCGGATGCAAACGTCTAAAGTCTTATTTCAGCAAGGAGAGTTAGTTCGATGCGAAAGTCATTATTGATTGCTGCGTTATTTTTGGTTCTCAGCATATCTGCAGTAGCTCAGGACAGTCCGAAAGCGGAGGTCTTTGGCGGCTATTCTTATCTTCGTGTCAGTGTTGTAGGCACGGGATTCAATTTCAACGGCGGCAGCGGTTCCATTGCCTTCAACCCCAGCCACTGGTGGGGATTTGTCGCCGACGTTGGCGGCTATCACAACACCAGCTTCGGCGCGAGCACGAACCTGATTTCTTACCTCTTCGGGCCCAAGTTCTCCTACCGTAGCAACGGCAGGCTTACACCTTTCGCTCAAGCTCTTTTTGGCGGAGCGCACGAGAACACCAGTTTTATCGGTATCTCCGGTTCCCAGAACGCATTTGCCGCGGCGCTCGGCGGCGGCATCGATGCCAAGTTTGGCCACCATTTCGCCTTCCGCTTGATTCAGGCTGAATACGTGCTCACCAAATTCAATGATGGTGTCAACAACCGGCAAAACAACGCCAGAATTTCTACGGGACTCGTCTATCGCTGGGGTGGTGGCACTAGAGCGTTTCCAGAGTAGGTGTATCCCCAAAACGGTTCCGCGCTTCGCGCGGGAGACGTAGCATGCTACGTCTCTACGTCTGGATTCTTCACCTTTCCACGATTCTGTTTGGGCTACACGTGCGGCGCTTCGCGCCGGAGACGGTGCAGTGCACCGTCTCTGATTAGCATTCTTTCTGGGATACAGCTTCTGTGGAACAGCTATAGCAATCCATAGTCGCTCTCTTTTCTAAGTGTTGTGGCTAGTCGCAAAGGCTGGCTTTTGCGATTGGACGTGAGCTAGTGCGGAACACCGTCTGAACGGATGTTCATCGCAGAGTCGCGGTTTCTGCGACAGACTCCAGCCATTCTGAGCAAGCAAGCAGCGCCTTTTCGCAAACCATTCTGTGTCGTTCACTTTTGTCGCGTATGCGGCGCCGGGTGTTTTCATCCAACTGCGGCAGCAAATCAAAAGTTATGTTGGCGGGCTGGAAACTCCTGGTTTCCGCATGGCAGATATAGTTCACCAGGGAACCCAGGGCGCTCTCTCTTGGAGGAGCTATCGGATTTGCTCCCTGGCTCATACGGGCAACATGGATGCCGGCCAGCATTCCCATGGCTATGGATTCCGTGTAACCCTCGACTCCAGAAATCTGGCCGGCAAAGAAGACATTCGCGTGACGTTTGAGATTGAGGGTCTCCTGCAGCAGGGAAGGCGCATGAATGTAAGTGTTGCGATGAATCTGTCCATAGCGCAGGAAACGCGCGTTCTCCAGTCCGGGGATCAGGCGCAGCACCCTCGCCTGCTCGCCATACTTCAGGTGGTTTTGAAATCCCACCAGATTGTAGGAATCGGCCCGGAGGTTCTCCTGGCGCAACTGCACTACGGCATAGGGAAGCTTGCCAGTTGCAGGATCGGCCAGGCCGACGGGCTTCATGGGACCGAAACGCAAGGTATCACGCCCACGGCGGGCAATCTCTTCAATAGGAAGGCAGCCTTCAAAATAATTCAGTTTTTCCCAATCGTGCCCTTCGACCGGCTGCGCAGAGATCAGCGCCTCGTAAAAGCGATCGTACTCATTTCTGGTGAAAGGACAGTTGATGTAGTCTGCTGTGCCTTTGCCATAGCGCGCCGCCAGGTAGACCCTGGACATGTCGATCGAATCAGCCTCCACGATGGGACTGATTGAGTCGTAGAAAAAAAGATGATCGCTGCCGGTCAGGCGGACGATCTCCTGCGACAAGGCGCCGGAGGTAAGTGGACCGGTGGCGATGATGGTGAAATCCGCTTCTTCGTCGATGCGCGTGACTTCTTCCCGGACAATCCGGATGCGTGGCTCCGCTGAAATCATCTCGGTCACGCGCTCCGCAAACATCTCACGATCCACGGCCAGCGCATGGCCGGCAGGTACCTGTGTCTCTCGCGCGACCTGTAGCAGAAGCGATCCAGCTCGGCGCATCTCTTCCTTTAACAGCCATGGCGCGGTATTTTCGCTCTCCGACTTCAGGGAATTGGAGCAGACCAGCTCGGCAAACTTATCGGTCTGATGCGCAGGCGTGGATTTCACCGGCCGCATTTCGTAAAGCTCGACTTCAAAGCCGCGCCGGGCACACTGCCACGCCGCTTCGCAACCTGCCAGCCCCGCGCCGATGATCTTGATAGACATAATCGAATCATCCACTCTTTGCTAGCTGTTTCAATGCTGTTCCAGTCAAGATCATGGTTTCCCACTCTCCGAGCATTTCAGCGCCCAGGCTTTCGTAAAATTTGAGTGCCGGTTCATTCCATTCCAACACCATCCAGCGGATACCATAACAGTTCTCGCACAAAGCAATCTGGGCCACGTGCTTCAGCAGCGCCTTGCCCATTCCCTTGCCACGCATCTCTGGCAGCACGAACAAATCTTCCAGGTACAATCCCGGCCGGCCGCGCCAGGTGGAGTAGTTATAAAAGAAGAATGCGAACCCTGCCGGCACGTTGTCCCACTCGGCGATCACGCAACGGTACTTCGGCTCCGGACCGAATCCATCGCGCCGCAAATCATCCTCAGTGGCAACAACTGCTTTCGGCTCGCGTTCGTATTCAGCCAGCCCGCGGATAAATTCCAGGATCAGCGGGACATCATGAATTGTGGCATCACGAATGGAAATCATTGGGGAATTGGGTAATTTCGTAATTGAGTAATTGAAAAATCTTCTGTCCTTCTGTCTCAATTACCCATTTACCAAATTACCCAATTACTAAATTCTCTTCTTCAACGATTCCGTGCAGCGCACAGGAAAACTCTCCACGAGAAACAATGTCTGCGCTACAAAATAACTCGTTCATCTCCCACTCTACGGGTCACGCGCTCACGGTCTAAGTACTCCAGCAACGGAATCGCATACTTGCGCGATACGCCGATCAGGTCTTTGAATTTCCCCACGTCGATTTTAGGAGACTTGACCTTGTATTCGGTCATGGTCTGCCGCAGCCCCAGGAGAGCGCCCGAGTGGAACACAAGATTGTCGGCCAGCTTCACCAGCACACGATCACGTAGCAGCAACGTCACCAGCTTTTGCGCTCGTGCCCGGTCCACGGGAAGTTTCCCCAGCACCTCATCCATAAAGGGGACCTTAAGCCCGGCCACGGCAAACGCTTGTTCGATCTCCTTCTTGGCCCTGGCCTCGTCATCTTTCAACTCTACGCCCCGCCCCGCCAGACGAACTTGCTCTCCGTTGATCTCGGCTTTCCTGGCCGCAACCAACTCCGCCAAAACCGCCTGCATGACTTCCACCCGCAACCCCAGTTTTTCCCGCAACTCTTCCTTGCTGATCCCTGCAACCAGCGGGTTTGCCTTATGAAATGCCTCCAGCGCTGCGATCATGCGTGAGCGCGCCTGCGCGAACGCCTGCGCCGCAACCATTAACTCGCCCGCCTTCAGAACCGTTTTCTTCTGCAGCAGGCCGGCGACGGTGGTCTCTAATACGCTTTTCTTTACACCGGTTTCATGCATCGCCTGATCCAGAGACAGGCCTTCCTCACCCCGACGAATAATGCGCGCTTCCAGAATTGCCTCGCGCGAGCCGTTTGCCAGGGCGCTGAGCGATGCCAGCAAAGCTTCCTTCTTCTGCCGGCGCAGGG
>DATDGH010000738.1:0-2549 GCA_036522215.1 Candidatus Angelobacter sp.
ATTGTTGAAATAGGCGAGCTTGGCATTTTCCAGCTCATGCTCAGCGCGGTCTGTCTCCGCCTGCAACTCCTCTATCTGTGCTGGAGTGTATGTAACACCTCTTTGGGCCATCGGGAACGCCTTTTCATCATTTTACCCAGAATTGGGTGATATCGGTTGGGGGCAGCCCCAAAAACCCTTTCCAGCACCGTTCGGATCTGCGCGCAGTCCCGCGGAACCCCTTTTGGTCGCATAAGCAAGTGATTGGGGAGCAGGTCGGAGAATGCGTCTCGTAAGACGCGCTTCATCAGTCGTTTGTCATCGACCCGATAACGCAAGGGCAGCGAAAAACCGAGCCATCGCAACTCTTCAGTCCAGTAGGGATGAACCAGTGATACTCCCCACGGCGAATATACGTTTTGGAGGATCGCAAGTTCGTCAGGCAAACCGCGAACCAACTCTTTTTGCAGAAATGCTTTCAACTCACGTCCTTGATAGTACCTGAGAGCAAACGGAAACGCCCCAAAAAGATCGTCGGCGCCCTCGCCAGTGAGAACACAGCGTATTCCCCGGGCCGAAAAGAAGCGGGCCATTTCGATGTGGGCTGGGAGTTCATCAACAATCGTCCCGCGCGGTGTCTCCGCCAGATAAATTGCGAGCGGCAGATTCTCCAGCAGCGAATCGCGGGTAATCAGAATCGTCCGATGACTGTGGCCATAATGCGAGGCTGCCTCTTCCGCACAGAGCCTGTCACTCGAGAGTCCTTGCTCTGGCCGCGGTGGATCGAGCAAAGCGAAGGTAAACGTTCGCAGTCGAACACCGAGATGGTTGGCAACGGCGGCCAGGATGGTGCTGTCAATGCCTCCGCTCAGCAGTAAAGCTGCTCCGTTCGTTACGTTTGACCGAACCGAGTTGATAACAGCTTCTCGTACTCGGCTGACGGTTGCCCGATAAGACAGCGCATGAGACCTGGTTAGATTTGCAGGGGTTGTTGGTTTCTGCGCCCGAAGGTGCTTCTTCCTCAAGTCGGCCTTGACGCTGCCTCCGGAATTCAGGCTCAGAAGACTGACAGGTTTCTTCAGTGCGAGAGCAGCCAGCTTTGCATGCGAGGTAACAATCAGAGGGAGTGTGCGCGAAAAACGCAAACCGAACGTGCCCGACCAGTCCCGTTCAAGTTCTACCATCCCTCGCGTGAGGCTCCACTCGAAACTGGTTACGGGTCGGTGATCGATCTTGGGCCGGCGAAGTTCAACTCGTATTGAGTGGGCGGTGCACCTGCAGATGGTGAAGCGATTCTCGGCGCAAATCAGAGCACCTTCGGCATAAGATATAAATTGAAAACGTCCAAACGGTCGAAAAGCGCCCAGGAATTGCTCTGGAGACGATAATAAGTCGGGATCAGAGCTAAACAGATACACCAGATTATCCTACCAATTCCTCTGTCGCACCGAAATTCCAACCCTCTCATCCGGCATAACTCTGGACCACGCGCGGAAAATCGTGCTTCTTTTAAAGCGCTCCGCTCTGCTGCGCGCTGGCCTGCGGCAGCAAGGAAATGATCTGCATTGGCAGCTATTTAGGCAGCCTGAAGGTTGCTCGGCGCGACCGAGGTCGTGCCCTGATATGATACAAGTCTCGTGCTCGCTGAAAGCATTTTCCCGCCACCTGTGAGGCCGTGCCCTTCAAAACTTATTTGAAACACGCTCTGTTCATTCAGATTGTCCTTTATTTAGCCAACTGATATTGCTCGTCGCTGACCTTTTTCCATCCAGTCTACAACTTTGTCCTCGAGATGTTCCTGAATGGCGATGTGGGTCATGGCTGTGGTTGGGGCTGCGCCACACTAGTGCTTCTCACCGGTTGGATCCAGACGACGTTGAGAATTTCGTAAGTTCTCCTTCAGAGCCTGCAGCCCGCCCGTAGGGAGGTTCGCAAACCCTTCCAAACGGTTGTGGGTTGGGAAAGGCTTATAAACTTTCAGAGTAGCTTTGACAAGCGAACCATTAGTAAACCCATTATTGGACGAGAGACAACACGCGTTCAGGAGCTCACATCTTTTGTAAGCAGCACGATTCCCAGGAGCCCCAATTCCTCACGCTCATTGGAAACTGAAAGATTGTGGCTGTGCTACTGAGGATGTTATGCCGAGAGTTCTGAGCTCCCTTCTATCTGTAAGCCTGTTCTTGATTTCAGTATTCAGTCTGGGGTTCGCCCAGACAGCTACCACCACTCCCATCGCTCCCATAAGTCTGCCGCTTGTCTTTGAGGCCAACCGCGGGCAGACCGCGCCCCAAGTCCAGTATGTCGCCCGCAGCCGGGAAGGCGCGATGTTTTTCATGAATGACGGCCTGATTGTCGCCGCGCCCCAACTCAACAAAACACCAAACTGGACGTAGTGGACTTGGTGGACAATATGGACGGAATGGACGGCACCTACCGTGAAATCGCTGCCAACGCCGTGCTGGTTCTCATTGCTGTGGCTAAGGACGACGAATCACTTTGCCGTCTTTCATTACGAAGTTAATCTTGCGCAGGGACTCGATTTCCTCCATCGGGTTGGACGGCATAGC
>DATDGH010000739.1:0-1626 GCA_036522215.1 Candidatus Angelobacter sp.
AGAGAACCACGAAAAAGGCCCAGGAGGAAACGAAATCCCTGGAACTCTCCGTGGTGACGGACGGCGGGGAGGTGCGCACCTTTCCACTGACATCAGGTCTGGGCGTGCGGGTGGAGGACCACGATCTCAACGAGGAAATCACGCGCTATCTGAGCCTGGTGAGCTCCGCCCGCGATCAGGACCTGCGGCGCATGACCATCTCTACATCAGGCGCGGGTGACCGCAGCGTCTTCGTCAGCTACATCAGCGAGGTGCCGGTATGGAAGAGCACCTATCGCATCCTGCTGCCCACCAAAGCGGATTCCAATCCTCTGCTTCAAGGCTGGGCCATTGTGGACAACACGGTGGGCGAGGACTGGAAGGATGTGCAGCTTTCCCTGGTGGCGGGTGCGCCACAATCGTTTATTCAAGATTTGTCGAAACCGTACTACACTCGGCGACCGGTAGTCGAGTTGCCGGAGACAGCAATGCTGACGCCCCAAACACACGAGGGAACCATCAATGCTCATCAGTACGACACCGATGCACTGCTCTCGCCACCATCTATGGCTGCGCCGAAACCGGGAAGCCTTGGCGTCGGCTCTGGTTTCGCTGCTGGAGTTGGCAGCAGTTCCGGTGGCGGATATGGTGGCGGGGTCTATCGCATGACCAATGGATCATTGCCGCCCGTTCACGGCATTTACGGCAAGGTCGTGGACTCTACAGGGGCTGTTGTAGCCAATGCCCATGTTGCCGCGACCAATCAGGCGGGTGAGAGCCAAAGCGCATATTCGGATTCGAATGGCGAATTCAAGATGGATCTCAATCCCGGCGCCTATCAAGTCTCAGTTGAGATTCCTGGCTTCACCTCAGCAGTGCAAAACAATGTTCAGGTCTCCGGCCCACGATATCTTACTTACAGACTGTCTGTGGCCGCCGCGGCTGAAACGGTAGAAGTGGCTGAAGAATCGGACAAGCTGGAACCCAGTGCCACTGGAGAGGATTTGGGGGATTTATTCGAGTATAACTTGAAGGAAAAAGTCACCATCCTGAAGAACCATTCGGCGCTGGTGCCCATCATCAACTCGCATGTTGAAGCGGAGAAAGTCACGCTCTGGAATGGTTCTTCCGGCAGACCGTTGCGTGCGTTGTGGATTACCAATTCGAGCGGCCTGACTCTGGACAGCGGGTCATTCAATGTGATCGAAAACAATGAATTCGCAGGTGAGGGATTGATCGAGCCGCTCAAGCCCAAAGAGCGCCGTCTGCTCTCTTATGCGGTTGACCAGGCGGTCCGCGTGGAAAAGCAAGACGACGCGGAGTCCAGGCCGGTAACTCACGTCAAGATTGCGCGGGGAGTGATTGTGCAAACCAGTGAGCAGGTTGAACACATGACTTACACGCTCCGCAATACCGATAGCCAGGCGCGCGATGTGGTAATCGAGCATCCGGTGCGCGAAGGCTGGAAGCTGGCCAAAGAGCTGAAGCCGGAGGAGACCACGGCGTCGTTCTACCGTTTTCGCGTTAAAGTTCAGCCCAACCAGACGGCAACGCTCAAGATCGATGAGTTTGAGCCTATCGAAAGCAGGCTGGCGTTGGCCAGCGTGACCGACGACCAGATCAAACTTTTCTTCAGCCAGAGGACCA
>DATDGH010000740.1:0-6145 GCA_036522215.1 Candidatus Angelobacter sp.
CTGGCTTCCTGGCTCAAGAAGGGCGGGCACCGGCCTATGCTGGTCTCCGTGGACGTCTATCGCCCCGCCGCGCGCCAGCAGCTCAAGGTAGTGGCTGAGGCCATCAAGGCCCACATTTATGAAGGCAAGGTGGAGAAGGCAGATACATCCACAGTGGAGCGCCTGGCGAAAGAGGCGCGCAAAGAGGCTATCAACAGCGGTTGTGACGTCCTAATTGTCGATACCGCCGGCCGCCTGCATATTGACGATGATCTGATGGCGGAGATGCAGTCGCTGAAGAAGCTGCTCAGCCCGCAGGAAATCCTGTTCGTGGCTGATGCCATGACCGGACAAGACGCCGTCCGATCCGCCGATGAGTTCCACAAAAAACTGGCTCTGACAGGCGTGGTGCTGACCAAGATGGACGGTGATGCTCGCGGCGGCGCCGCGCTCTCCATCCGGCAGGTGACGGGACAGCCAATCAAGTTCATCGGCGTGGGCGAGAAGTACGACGCGCTGGAGCCATTTCATCCTGACCGCATCGTGGGTCGCATCCTGGGCATGGGCGATGTGATGACGCTGATCGAGCAGGCGCAGGACAAGATTGACTCCAAGAAAGCGGAAGAGTTTGCCAAGAAGGCGCTCTCCGGCGATGCTTTTTCGCTGGAAGATTTTCGCGACCAGCTACGCCAGGTAAAAAAACTTGGGTCACTGCAGAGCATTATCAAGATGCTGCCCAGCATCGGTCCATTCGCGGGAATGCAGAAAGCCGCCGACAAGGTGGATGACAAGCAGATCACAAGGGTGGAGGCCATTATCAACTCCATGACGCAGAAAGAGCGCACGCACCACGAGATCATCAATGGCAGCCGGCGCAAGCGCATCGCGCGTGGATCAGGAACCAGCGTGCAGGAGGTGAACCAGATCCTGCGCCAATATGCCCAGATGCGCAAGATGTTCAAGGACATGGGCAAAGCGAGCTTCGGCCGGAAACTTGCAGGGATGAAGTTTCCGGGAATGTGAAAGAAATTGGTAATTGAGTAATTTGGTAATCGGGCAATTGAAAAGCTGTGAGTTCTAAAGCATTTTCATAACGAGTGTAGTCTTTCTGTTAGCGGTCTGATCCCAATTAGATTTAGCAATTAACAGTCAGCATTCAGCATTCAGCCCGCAAACTTCGTAGGCTGAAGGATTGCTGCATCCGTTGGCATGGTTGAAAGAGGTCAGTCTACACTACTATAAAAATGCTTTAACTTTAGGTTTCCTCTGAAATTACTAAATTACCCGAAATTACCCAACTATTAAATTTTGAAGAGTCGTCCCAAGTTCGCTCGCATTTCCGAGGAAATGAAGCAATGGTCTGCGCTGCTGGAGGCCGAGCTTTCGAATTGGCCGGCTGTAACTACCAGACGCATGTTCGGGATGCTGGCTTTTTACCGCAAAGGCAAGATATTTGCCGCCCTGCCGCGTACCCGCTGTTTTGAGACGCCGCGGTCTGTCGCATTCAAGCTCGATCCAATGACGCCGCGGACGGTGAAATTACTGCAGGCAGACGCTCGCATCCCGAGCACGCGGGAGGAAAGCAGATGGATCTCATTTGAACTAAGTTCGCCGGCCGACCTGAATGATGCGTTAAAGTGGTTCGACCTCGCGTATCGGACTTGTCTCTCCAAAAACAACTCGAAGAGTTGACGGTTTAGTGCCGGCTTGCGGGGGGCACGATCCCGTTCATGCGCAGATACTCGACCATCTGGCCATATTCATCGCCATCGTGAATCACTCCGAATGTTGCCACGAACAGGCGCGTCGATGTCCCACCCCGAAAGGGAATTTGATTCAGCATGTTCTCGGCGGTCAAGCTTTTGGCAGCACGGTGTCCGGCGGCGAATGAGTCCTTCAGGAGCTGCATGATTTCCGCCTTGGTCTTTAGTTCGTCGGGGCCATTGGTGCCTTTGATATTGTCCGGCATCTTGTCGCCGCTCACGTTTGTCCATAGGCGATAGTTAGCGGCAGCCGTGTGCTTGATCAGTTGAGCAAAAGTGCGCACGTCCTTGAAGGCACTGCCCGGAATGTTCAGGCCAGCAGGAGTGAAGTTGAATTTGTCTTCGGGCATGGCATCCGCCGCGTCCACCATCAACTTTTCATAGATACTCACTGCGCCATCCACAGAGGCGGCGATGGTTGGCGCGGGCTGCGACGATTGCTGGGCCGGCGGTGTGCTGGCCGGAGCGCCAGATGTACCGGAAGTTTGGCCTAAAGTGAAAATGGAAATGGTAAGGACAGACAGCAGGCAGAAGGTTCTGATCGATTTCATTTGGGGGAGGCTCCTGGAATCGGGTCATCGGGTCACCACAACCCGGTCACCACCACGTGTTAAGTTCCCCCACTGATTCCAGCCGAATCGGCAGTCAGTGAGAGCAATAGAGAGTTTAGCTGAAAGAACTGGCATGTTGCGATTACGTCCAGGAATGCCCCAAATCACGTGCAATTTTTCGAAAACGCCGGGGCCATCCCCTCATTCCCACAAACCGTTGAAAAATAAAGAGATATCTTCCATAGGCGCGGGCGCCATATTAACCACATGGTAAACACCCTTGAAAAAAGGGGCAGATTCCGCGATTCTGCGCAACCTCTTGAAAATTAAAAGAAAACTCGTCGCAGAACCCGTCGCAGAAGCCTTTTTCGTCGCGGAACCTGCGGAGAGATCTGAGCCGGCTGTTGGCTGCTGGTGTTTGGGCCGGTATGGGCGAGTCAAGTTCATGTCAGCGGGTACACTCCGCGCACAAAGCTATCAATCCTTAGTATTACACAGTTAAAATATGTTGTCAAGCATAATTTTGTTAGATGGATTAAGTCTATTGAGAATGAAATACTCTAAAGCAGAACCAGAGTTGGTGTAGCCCATCAAAATCTGTGAGCCGCGCTACCGCGCGTCTCGAGACGCAACCAGCCCACCACGCGCAAACCGGCGCGCGTCGGGGACCCCGCAATACCGTTCACTTAACGAGAGATTGAATCTTGCTGGTTAATAGGTAAGTTGCAAAAGCACGAATGGCGGTGTTACCCAATGATCCTCGTGGCTCCAGTATTGCCAACGGCTTGGTGGAAGCGAGACTTGGGCGGGGCAGCTCCCTCGGCCCTACGCCCGCGCTGATGAAAGCGCGCGTGCGCTTTACGGGCACTTCGGGATAGCGGAGCGTCGAGGGTCAAGGAGCGCGACGACGAGGCCAACATTCGGGCAGCAACACCTTCTTTCCTTAACTGTCTCACAGGGCCTGCGGCCCGCGAATTTTTATGAAAGTCACTGGATGGCCTCCAACCCAGTGTTGTCTTTTTGCAAAAAGAGCCGTACTGAAAACAAAGAGCTTAAGTGTGACTTTCGACCCTGAACGATATTGGGGGACCCCGGAGGCATGCTACGTCTCTTACGCTACCGGTTCATGGCATTTGGACTACAGCTTCGCTGTTTTTTCTTTAGTCAGTGCTTTTCAGCCTGAACCAGGGTCCCAAGACCAGACAGCAACACAATGCTGCGGCGGCGATGGTGAGGGTAAGGGCAATGCCGATCTGGGAGGCCACGAGGCCCCAAATAATGCTGCCCAGAGCCAGTCCTCCCTGCAGCGCCAGGACGTACAAGGACATCACACGCGCGCGTACCCAGGCTGGGGCGGCGGTCTGGGCGACAAAATTCAGCGTAGCCAGATTGCTGAGGTAGGCCAGCCCGGCAGCAGCCGCACAGATGGATGATCCGAGAAGACCGTGGACGCGCGGCAATCCGAATACGGCAACGGCAAAGATGACGTTGCCTGCGGCGACCACAGCATCGAAGGAAAAGTTCCTGCGTATGCCCGCGAGCAGGCCGGCGCCAACCAGGGCGCCTACGCCGAAGCAGCCCAGCATGATCCCGTAGCCTCCGGCTCCGTGGCCGCTGGCAATAAGAGGCAGCAACGCCCAGAATGCGCCGACAAACAGCGAGAATGCCAGGGTCCGCACCAGTACAGCCTGAATCCGGTGGTCCTGACGAGCGTAGCGTAATCCGCTGCCGATGGACGAGCTCAGGCTGACGGCCGGAGGCAATTCACGCGAGGCCGGCTTCCAGCGATAGAGAAAAAGGATAACGCCGAGAAAGGAAAAAGCGTTCAGCAGGAAAGCTACACCGCTTCCGGCGGTTGCAATTACCAATCCACCGAGGGCGGGACCAACAGCGCGGGCAATATTGAAACCTGCTGAGTTCAGGGCCACGGCAGAGGCCAATTTGGGCACGGCCACAAGATCAGGAATCAAGGCTTGCCAGGCGGGTTCGTTCATCACGGCGCCGGTTCCCAGCAGAAAGGTGAACACCAGCAGCAATTGCGGAGTGACCACCCCGGTGATGGTCAGCGCTCCCAGCACTCCTGCGGCGGCCACCATGGAAGTCTGGGTGGTCATGAGGAATTTGCGCCGGTCGACGCTATCGGCCAGCGCTCCGGCGGGAAGGGCGATCAAAAATACGGGCAGGCTCAAGGCCACCTGCACGAGCGCGACCCAAAGCGGGGATTTCGTGAGCGTGGTCATCAACCAGCCAGTAGCAATGTTCTGCATCCAGCCACCGGTGTAGGAGATGACGGCGGTGATCCACAGAGTGCGGAAGAGCGGTTCACGGAGCGGCGCAAATACGGAAGAATGAGGAGGGGCAATCTGGGCGTCTGCCGACCTATCCATGGAGATACCGGGGCTTGAATTGGTGGCAGCGCTCATCGCACATCATTTGGACTCAGGCTCCAGAGGTTTGGTGAGCGTTGAAGGAGAAAACGGCCACTCCCGGCGACGCGCGGCGCGGACCAGGAAGATCACCAGCCCGATCACAACAATTGCAATGGTGTAGCGCACCTCATTCATCCATTCGTTGCGCTTAAAGAGCACAAATCCATAGCCCACAGCGGCCAGCAACGCGGGAACGGGATAAAGCCACATGCGGAAGGGGCGGGGAGAATCGGGACGGCGAAACCGCAGCCAGAGCAGTCCAAAAATCTGCAGCAAAAACTGTGAGCTGATGCGGATCACGACCAGGGCTGCGATCACGTCGGCCAGACGAAGCAGGCAGAACAGAGTAGCCACGACTCCCAGCCAAAGCAACGAGACATGAGGAAAGCGCCGCTCAGGGTGTACGCGGGCAAAGCTGCGAAAATAGTTTCCATCAGCGGCGGCGGCGTAGGGCACGCGGGAGTAACCCAGCATCAATGAAAAAACTGAGGCAAAGGCCGTCCAGATGACCAGAACAGCCACAATCTTCCCGGCCCAGGCGCCGAAGGTTCTTTCCATCAGTGTAGATGCGATGAACAAGTGGTTATTACCGGCATAGTGTTGCATCTCCTGCCAGGGAACCACGCCCAGAATGCTGATGTTCATGACCAGGTAGAGGGCAGCCACGATCAGGATGGAAACCATGACCGCCCGTGGGATATTGCGTTCGGGCTGGCGGATTTCCGCGCCCAGGAAGCAGACATTGTAGTAGCCCCAGTAGTCATAAAAAGCCAGGAGCATGGCCGAGCCCAGGCCGGCAAAGAACGCGGAAGAAGGCGCGAAAGCGCCCGCAGGAAAACTGAAGGCGCGGGCAGCACTGAAGTGGGTCACACCGGCCACGATCACCCACAAGACGGTGGCGATGACTCCCACCCACAGGAACCGGGACAGCTTTCCGATCACGGAGATTCGCCGATACAAGAGAACCACCGCCAGGGCACAGCATCCCATGGCCACGAAGCTTGCGGCGGTGATGGGCAGGCGCACCTCGAACTTTCCCATGATGGGGAGAAGCCAGGAAAAGGTGTGATCAAAGTAGGTGTGATTGAGCGCGGGCCAGAGATAACTGGCGTACTGCGCCACACCGAGGCAGCCGGAGGCTATGGAGAGCGGAGCGCTGAAACTCAATTGCCAGACGAAGAGGAACGACATGAGGCGGCCGAGGGTGCGAGCGCCGTAACTCTCTTTCAGGTATTGATAGGAGCCGCCGGCCTGGGGCATGGAGGCGCCTAACTCGGCCCAGACCAGTCCATCGCAAATGGCGAAGAACGCTCCCAGGATCCAGCCCAGCATGGCCTGCGGTCCGCCCATGGCGCTCAAAATGAGAGGCATGGTGATGAACGGACCGACGCCGATCATGTCAATCATGTTGAGCGCGGTGGCG
>DATDGH010000741.1:0-2582 GCA_036522215.1 Candidatus Angelobacter sp.
GTTGTTCTTTATTCACCTCGTGAACCGCCCGGCTGACTTCACCAATCAAATCGGCAGGCGAACCGCTGCCACGCACCATGAGGGACATGCCGGGATTCGGGGATTGCCGGTGCGGGAGATAAAGCATGGCCAGAGGCATAATGCGTTCCAAGCCACGCTCCTTGATGTCACCCACAACTCCGACTACTTCACGCATCTTTTCCGGCGCAGAAAACGTGAGCGACATACGCTTGCCAATGGGATCCTGGTTGGGCCAAAGTTGTTTTGCCGCAGTGTCATTCACCAGGAGGACAGGCGGCCGGTCGTCCGTGTCGGCATCATTGACATCGCGCCCGCGTAAAATGGGAACACCCATCGTGGCGAAGTAGCCCGGGGTAACCGTGTTCGAACCCACGATGTGTTGTCGCGCTACCGGCCTCGGCGGCTCGCCTTCGAGTTGAATCGGCAGGTTGCTCCCACCTCGTCCACTGAGCGGCACATCATCTACGGCGCCGGCAGATTGCACTCCTGGCAATCCGCGCACGCGCTCCAGCACCTGCTGAATGAAAACCGCGTCCCTGGGATCGTTCTTCAGCGACGCCCGCGGAACGGTCATGGTGATTACACTCTGCGGGTTAAAACCTGGATTGATGTTATACACGACCCAAAGGGTCCGCACCATCAGACCAGCGGCAATGAGCAGCATGGTGGAGAGCGCCACCTCAGCCATCACCAGCAGATTACGCGCGCGGCCTCTGCCTGAATCAGAATCCGTGCGCCCCAGCCCTTCCTTCAAAGAGTCGTTCAGCGTGCGATCTGTGCGGGTAAGGCGGAGCGCCGGTAGCAGGCCGGCAAATAATCCACTCAGCATGGAAATTCCAAAAGTAAACAGCAGCACCCAGCCATCCAGCCGGACTTCTATGGAACTTGGCAGGTTATTGCCCAAAAAAGCGACAATCAAAAGTGTTCCATAATGTGCCAGCAAGAGCCCCAGCGCTCCACCGGCAACAGAAAGGATCACAGCTTCCGCCATCAGATGCTGTAGCACCCGTCCGCGGCTGGCGCCCAATGCCGTACGCAAAGCAATCTCTTTCCGCCGGGCGGAGGTCTTCGCCAGCATAAGATTGGCGACATTGGTGCATGCAATCAACAGCACAAAAGACACGGCTCCCAGCAGCACCAGACAAGGCGTACGCAGATCAGCCACCAGTTGCTGATGATAAGGAACCACAACTGCCCCCCAGCCGGCGTTTTCGTTTGGGTAAACCTGCTCCAGGCGCCGCGAGATTGTATCCATCTCTGCCTGTGCCTGTCGCAGGTCGATCCCAGGATTCAGGCGTGCAACTACCAGGGCATTGTGATTGCTGCGAATCGCGCGCTCTTCCGGTCCCCACGCGGACGGCACCCACAAGCGTGCCCAGGCAGGCATCCGAAATCGCTCCGGCATCACGCCGACCACCGTGTAACTCTGGCCGTCAAAAGTGAAGTTACGACCTACTACTGTGGCATCCCCACCAAAATGGCTCTGCCATAACTCGTAACTCAGGATGACTTCGCGCTCATGTCCCGGTTGCATCTCCTCCGCTGTGAATACCCGTCCCATCATCGGTTGCGCATGCATTACGGCAAAAAAATCCTGTGTCACCTCTGCGCCTCGAATCGCGTCAGGCCGGCCTGTTCCGGTGAGGTTCATGCCGTGAAAATGGTAGAGGGCGATGTGCTCAAACACGTGCTGCTGATTCTGCCAATCCAGGAAATTGGCATTGGAAACAGCAAACCGGCTCACGCCGGGAAAGAATTTCTGCGGCGGGGTGTGATAAACCTCCATGATGCGGTCAGGCTGGTCGTAGGGCAAGGGACGCAAGAGGGCTGCATTCACTACGCTGAAGATGGCGGTGTTGGCTCCGATTCCCAAAGTCAGCACCACTACCGCCAGGGCTGTGAAGGCCAGGTTTTTGCGCAGCATGCGCACGGAAAAACGCACGTCCTGTGCCAGCCGTTCTATAAACGCCCAGCCCCATGCCTCGCGGGTGGATTCGGTCACGCGCAAAGTATTCCCCAAAGCACGCCGAGCGGCGTAATACGCATTTTCCGGATCAGCCCCGGCCGCCTGCTGCTCTTCCGCTTCCAACTCCAGGTGCGCACTCAATTCGCGCTGTAAGTCTGCCTCGCGCTGCCGGCGATTCTTGCCACCAAGCCATATCATCAGCCACTGCTTCATGATTCTTCCTCCTGCTCAGCCGCCAAAAGCTGCCCGATAGCCCCCGCCAGTTGCTTCCACTTCGATTGTTCGTGCAAGAGCTGCTTCCGCCCGGCAGCCGTCAGCCGGTAATACTTGTATTCACGATTGCGTTCCCTGGACTTCTCCCACCTGCCCGTAATCCAGCCGCGCCGCTCCAGCCGATGCAATGCCGGATAAAGCGAGCCATGCTCCACCTGCAGCAGGTCCTCTGTAGTGCGTTGGATGTGACGGGCGATCTCGTGGCCGTGCGCCTGCCCCAGCAGCAGCGTGCGCAGAATGATCATGTCCAGGGTTCCCTGGAGGAGTTCCAGCCTATCGGATGGTTTGGGCGCCATAGAAGACATTCTACCCTCAATTGGGT
>DATDGH010000742.1:0-14680 GCA_036522215.1 Candidatus Angelobacter sp.
ACTTTCCAAGATCAAGCAGGGACGACCTGCTCCTGTACCGTTGATAGGACATTGACAAACGAAAACAAAGACGGAACAAACAACGGCTCTAGTTATACTTTTACGACCAGCAAACCTTCTGCTGTGAAGCCTGTTGAACAGCCGAAGGACAAGAAGCAGCAGCAATAGAGTCTCGGCTGCTTCATTCGATTGGAGTTTATGGTGATGTTGAAACTGAGTTTCCTGGTGTGTGCGGTGGCTCTCTTATTTCCTTCGGAGGGGCCACAGAATGGAAAATTCTCAAAATACAAGCCTGTCGAGGCATACGAGATACGGCCAGGGATATTGATGATGCCTAAGTATGCGGAGAATGGAGAGGTGTGTGCGATCACACTGGAAACAACGAATGCCTTTGCTGACAGGATAAATTTGACTCCGACACTACCGCGTAACACGGTAATTGAACTTGTTGATGAGCTTGCGCCGGTAGATGAGCGAGGGCCGAGAACCATGGATTTTGGCAGGGATTACATATCCCAACACAGCGGTGAAAGCGTAACGACATTTGCGGAATGGGAGAATGTTGCAGTCAACATTTATGGGAAAGCGTCTACGCGGTGTGGAGCGGGGGATATAGTAGCCGAGATTCGCTGGAAGAAAAGGACCTGTGCCGACGCGAAACCCGCAGCCAACACCAGCAAGAAGTGAAAAGACGGCTACCAAGTGAGTGATGGTCCCCTACTTCAACTAAAAGAACCTCCTGGCTTGGACGTTCACCTGATGGTTCACCTCACGGTTCAGCCCGAGCAAGGCTTGGAAATTCCCTTGAGGCATTGTTGGTTTCAACGGTACGCCCATCAGTACGGTCATGGGTACGCCATTGAAAACACGGAGACAATGGTCAGGTTACGGGTCACCTTGCGGGTCAATAACTTACATGCGTAACTAGGCTTTGTGTAGAGAGATACGAGGCCCCAAACGGGCAGCTTTTGGCCGCGAGCTGAGAGGGCGGATGGCCCGGAGCGCCACCCCTCTGTGCCGCAGGCACATCGGTCCTTCGGGCTGCGCTTCGCTTGGGTGGCACTCCGGTCCATCTGCCTAAAACAAGGTCACGTCTACTGGCTTCAAGATCTCGTCGAAGACCCGGTTTGATTGGATATCAAAATCGGAGTCGATCAACGTCAAGCTGGCGGGTCTGACCGCTTTCTCGGTTCTGGAGACCACGGGTTTCGCGACAAGCTGGCGGACGTTTCCGTGATTTTCTGTCATACCAGCCAGGACTGTCCTCGCGGTTGGCCATGGACACGCTATCAGGCAGAGGGCGAGACAAACATTAGGCAGCTGCAATCGGTCTCGCTACAAGCGTCGTCGTTCCTGCCGCTGTGGAAGTTAAATGGTTCTTCATGACCTGGCGGAAAATCAGACACCATCGTGCCCGTCATTCGGGCGCGCTTCTCTGCCCGCCTCATAGTATGCGCAGATATGGGGTGTCCGCACCCATCCCTTTTGCAAAGTGGATCTTTATCCATGGCCTTATTGTAGCGAATAAAGAAGAAGGTCTAGGCATGAAGGTCTCGGGGGAGGATCCCGATTCAGGGTGGATCGTCGGCAGCCGGAAGCCGGCCATAAACGAGTTTCGAGGAGATCAGCCTGTGAGCCGCATTCAGCAGCGTCACGCTTTGCCCAGGGCGCGGCAAGAAAAATATTCTTTCAACCTCAAAGAATCTTGGCTCACCTCAAAACAATTTCAAACGAGGCAATCGCGTTCACATGTCCTTTGCGCGGCGAAATATCTCTGCCTCATCCCCGCAGCCGCCTCAGTTGTCTACGATTTAGTTCGCCATTCACGGCTCGGCTTTTGAAGGGCAAAGTCCACTTTGTACGTCAGCACGTGTATGCGGGGGAGGTTCTTCACCGCGTAATGCAGCGCTTCGTCAATTTCCTTTGCTATGATGATTCCTTCAACGACCTGGTCCTTTTCAGCGAGATGCTCTTCAATCCAATTGATGTATCGCAGAATTTGCCCCACGGTCGCATCGCTCGACTTCCCTTTCTTGAGTTCGACCACCACCAAATTGCCCGTGTCCTCATCAATGCACAGAAAGTCGATGCTCCATAAGCCAGCAGGAAACTGTCTTCCATTCTGCCCTTCACTCGTATACCTCTTCAGTTTTCTGTTGAAGTTGATGCTATTCCAGTTTTTGTCAATGAACTCTTCCAAATGTGCTTCCAATGCAAATTCGGCTTCTGACGCAGCAACTGTCGGCAGACCACCAACGATTACCTGACCCGAAGGAACCACAGTTTGAGACACAATTGTCTGATAGTCCCGCTCATCGAGCTGCCGCACACCACCTTGAAAATAGGCATACCAAAACGCCTTGTTCTCAATAAAACCGAGACCGGCCACCAGATCTTCAACTCGGCGAGGCCGCTCCCAGATGGCAGCACCTTCCAACCGCACTCCATAGGGAGCTCGGAATAGCACCGTGCCATGTGCCAACTCTTCCTGTTCAATCGGAGATAAGGCAAAATTCGCAGACCCCAAAGTCGCGGATGCAGCAAATGTTTTATCTGGGTTTCCCAAATAAAAAACCACCCTGTCTCCTCGTTGCAGAGCTCGACGATTAGGAGTCTTTTCACCAAGCCCCCAGAAACGGTCATTTATACGCCGCTTGAGAATGTCTTCCGAACTATAGTTGACGCCCGCTTCCTTTTGCGGTGTTAGGATGAACATCCAGTAATTCATTGACTAACGCTCCTTGTCCGGATTTAGTTAGCAGCTCACCCAGCAGCACCAACCAACAAAACAACTCAGCAATATTTGTTTCAGCCTGATTAATCTTCCAGGCAACACCTCCAGGCATTTTACTTCCCTGGAAGCACGCCCTTAGATGTGCGCCGTGTTCACTTCCGGCCCCGCCCCGGCGGGACTGACAGGAGCCCGCCGGAGCTTCTTAAATAGTGGCAGTACCGAAGCCAAGGCGTTGAAAATAAATCATCTGGCATTATTCCTTCGGACAGGTCCAAAAATATTCAACGCAAAATAACTGAAGACTTCAAAAATTGAGTAATAAGCACCTAAGGAGGCAACTAGCCCCTTGGAGAACATTTATGAAAGAGCAATCAGAAGACAATATGACACAAGCGCAGGTAGCAGAAAACTTATTGGATAGCAAACGCAAGGTTCCCAAGCAGCACATTCTCAAGACTCCCAAGAAATCTGGAATTAAGGAAAAGAACAAAGCGCAAAAGCAGCGCCAAGCAATCCTGCTTGACTTAACAAAATAGCTCCACCCCGCCGCGGGCCCGCCAGTCCAGGCAGGCCCTGCGGTCGTGGCTAGGTCCTTTAAATATGCATTGACCTGACGCATGTCACGAATGCGCGTGACAGCGTGGACTCAAGAGAACCGATTGGAATAAGATTTCGCAAGTCGCTCCTGTAAAAATGCTATCGCGTGCAAAAAAAGTTTCTGTCGTCTACTGAAAGGGGACCTGGGTTTGGGTATCACAGCAGTCGGCCCACCTAACGACGTGATAGACCGTTTGCGGGCTGAGCTCGCCGCTCTGACTATTGCCAACCCAAAGCTAAAGCCGTTCACTGGACTTCCCGTGATGACCCATGCATTCTTTCCTGGCGGCAATGGCCTGTATGACGGCATTCATGCGACCCGAATGCCTATTGGCGGGACAGTCATCCTCGGCTCCAATTTCGGCTGTGTCAGCAAATTTATCAATGCTCAAGGGAAATTGTTGATTGAGGATGAACGTTCTAATCCCGCCTGGAAGCCTTTACTAGAAAACCTGACTCTTGCGGCGATTGATGTCAGAGAATGCTTCTTCACGAATGCTTGGCCCCTTCTTCATCTTGGAGAAAGTAATCGTGGTCCTGTTCGCCAGTGGTTGAATGATCCCGCATTGATGGCTTCATGCGTTCCTTTTTTTCACTACACGCTTGCCATTTTGAAGCCTTCCTTTATCGTGGCACTTGGCACCGGGCCGGGCGCGTTTTTGAGTCATACCTGGCCGAACGATTTGAGTCCATGGAGAACCTATTCGCTTAAAGGTCTGGACCATTTACCTTGGGCGAGGGTGCGATTTAAAGAGCAAACGATTGTGTGTGTCGTGGTTACCCATCCGTCCATGCATAATGCGCGGCGACGAAAGCCCCCATATCAGCACCGAGCCGGTGAGATTCGGCTTCTCACCGAGGCAAGGGCGGTTGTCGGGAAGAAGTAGAAAGATTTCGTATAGACAGTCCACTTAGCCGCAGCAAGAACGCGGACGCCTTTAACAAACCGAGGATTCATCACTCTGGGCTACTCTGGGCATCAAAATTGAAGTGTACTGGTGGATTCACAATTCCGGTAACATCAAATTCAGTTCGCACGGACACCTGATCTCAATACCCATTTTCACCATCGCAAAAAACGTCTCGTCATCGCCTATGTGGGGAATGAAGCGCATTGTCTTCCGGTAGTATTCATTTTTTAGCGGTGTAATATCGAACAGTTGACCGTCCTGTCCGCGGACCACCGAGTGTGCCGTAAGCCCTATTGCGGTTCCGTACGAGACATGAGCTACCCAACCCCGGACGCCAGCAGCGCCCGGATTCGCCTCGACCCATCTGTCCACATTGCGGTGACAATCGCCAACCTCGGGTTGCCAATCCCCGAGGGAAACGAACTTGAGTGGCACATGATCAGCTTCGCTCAGCCGAGCACACACCGACGCTTCATAATCAACTCTGGTCAGCATTTCCGGCTTGATTCTAAAGGAGACGAACAGCGCACTACCAGACGGTCCCTCCCTCCAAGGTCATCCCCTTTCGCCAACTTCAAAATTCAAAGTGTAAGAGTCAATCGTCTTCCCAAAACGTCTACTAGAAGTAGCGCTCTCTACTATACGAGATTGCGCTGGAGAATCTTCGGCATTCTTACGCTCCTTGTGGACAGCTCCAAAGAAAGCCGGCAAAAGACGTCAGAAATCGCGATCTATTTAAGAGCGATCATGCAGCACCGATCAAACCAAAGGTCAAAGGAGATTGATGTCGTTACTCAACATTGAAACCAAACACCCTGGTAATCCTGCTGGAACGCCTCGCAGCCTCATTCGTGATCCTCAGTTACGCAAACAAATCCGCGTCCTCAAGCAGACCAAGGTACTCCATTGGCTCAAGACCGAGATTTACAGTTCCCCAGAAATTCTGGCAATGGTCTTGGGTTTCACCCATCGCCAATCCTTGCACAAAACCTTGATGGCGATGGAGGAGCACGGCTTGATTCGTTCGGGATGAGTCGCAATCGTGGGCGGCCATCAAACCCTGTGGGGCATCACCGAACACGGTCAAGCTCTGGCTTGTGACCCCGACGAAGAACCTTGCGCCAAAGTCTTTGAAGCAGGACGCATTTCCGCCTTGCGCCTCAGACACATCTTGGAGCTGCAAAAGCTCAAATGGCAAGCCATGCAGGCGGGATGGACTGGATGGAAAAATTGTGACCGGGGAGTCAAACCAAAAAAGCGCAAGGACTTCAAACACCGGCCCGACGTTCTGGTCATCGATCCTGCGGGTAAGGTAATTGCCATCGAGTTGGAACTGACCTTCAAAGCGATCAAACGCTATGCTGAGGAAGTCATCCCCGCCCATGCCCGTCAAATCTACGTTGAGGAAAACTATCAGCAGGTTCTTGGGTGTGTCCCACAGCCGCAGATGTCAAACGGATGAGAAACCTAATCTCCCAAGCGCAGGAACAGATCAAACGAGGCTCCAGCAATGCTCTGGAGCAATTGCAGGCATATAGGGAGCAAACCGGGGTCAAACGGGTCTTTCGCTTTGGAAGCCTTGACGATTGGACGCAGCAATGGGAGGGACGGCCCGAAGATCGAACCAAGAATGTGCGGACATACCTGTGAAATCGATTTTACCAGGCTTCCAGAGTGAATAAGAGTTTCGAGAGTCAGGCCCAGACTCCCCGCCTGCGTGACTCACGAAGACGTTTAGTGTTTGCACCTTCTCGTTTTCCATGTGAATGAACCTGATCCTTGTTTCAACATCCCTATTGGAATAGTGCAGCCAGCCGCTCCAACGTTACAAGCTTTTATCTTGTATCCGGTTTTCAAATTACCTGGGGTCGAAAATCACATCTGTCATTGCATGCACTCTGTCCACCAACTGACCGGACTGCTCCTTGAAACTCCTCAGAACCTCTACGCATTAGGAAATTCTCATAATCCGCCTCTCCAGTGGTTAAAACCAGCAAATGTGACACTATTACGACAGCACTTTATTGACTTCATATCAAAGCTAGTGCAATTCTGAAAGTGTAGTAACAAATCGCCCTCGGGCGAGCGGGACTTTGTTTCCCGTAACGATCTTTGACAATTGAATAGTAAGAAGCCTTTGGGTTTTAACCTTAGGTAAAGCGTAGCGAATGCGCGACCGGAGAGGTGTGCCCGGCGCCCATGAGTGTCCCTCGGGGGCGCCGCAGGAGAAGTGTGGATTGGTTGAAGCAAAAAATCGAACCTCAAGATCAGTTGCAACCTATCCCGCATGCATCCTGGATTCAGCGGAAGAGTGGCAGGTAGCGCTACCAAACCGCTTCCTGCTACCTCTTCCGCTACCTGGTTTTCGCTGGTGATAAAGGAGTTAGATGCACGGTAGCGGCAGTAGCGGCAAAAAGGCTCCTTTTAGGGTTTTTGGTGATCCGCGTCATTTAAGATCACCGGAACGACGGGATTAACTGCGGAATCAGCCCTCTTCTCGCAAAAAGTGAGCCGTGGGAAAAGAGTTTGATCGCGTTCCTTCATGCAAACCTGTCTGCCGTGGCGGATTCGCGGTTAAAGAGTTTTATCTTTGAGCTTTTGAATTTGAGCCAAAGGCCTAGCGTTTTTAGGACTTTTCAAGGAACTCCGCAGCGGCTTCTGCCTTAATTTTCAATAAGATCCGCAGCCTTGAGGCCTTTGGCGTCATTTTCGCAAATTGTTTACCACATAGTTAATACATCGCTGGTTTTAACCATCTGGCTCACCACGGATCAGGGTCAGCTGGGCTTTTATTTGTGATGGAGTTTTGCCGTTGATTTGCCTTTGTGGCCTGTGGCCTGTGGCCTGTTGCCTTGCTTTTCCCCAATGTTTATGGGGGGTGTAGCAACGTAGCACCCTCCAAAAGGATGGTTCAGAGGTTTTGGTTTTGATCGTTGCTTTTAGCCAAGGGCCAAAGGCCAAGAGCCAAGAGCGCGGTTTTTCTAACTACTAAATACTAAGTACTAATTGCTGCTCTTCTCCCATACTCCGACGTATAACTCAGTTTGATCTCGCCACATTTGTGTTGCTCGTCGGAGTAGACCACGCAGCTATCGTAAGGGCGGGAATAAACGTGGAGGCTCACCGCTCGCTGGCCGAATTCCGCCGGATTGTAGACTTTGTGGACCGGCTCTTTGGGGTCCACAGCCGCCGGGGATGTGGCGTTCATCTCAATGATGTCTGTGGGCTCGATGTCGCAGGTTCCGGCCTTCAGGTCCTGATGGACTACTTTGTAATTCTGGATCAGAAGCCTGCCGATCGGTGTCGCCATCCAGCAATTCTGGTCTTTGTGGTTATGGATGGAGCTGATCTGTCCTACCTCCCAACAGATGGCAATCAATTCGTAAAGTGGGGTTTTATCAATCAGGTTGCGCGTGTAATGCTGCCGGTCCCAGATCAGGTACGGCTCAATGGATTTCGGGTCAACGGGCGAATTGCGCAACAATTCATGCACGGGGCCGATCTCGGTAAAAACATTTTCCTTGCAACATCGAAGTCGGGAAACGAATTCCTGAATAGCTATACCTGGCATGTGGTCTCTCCCCTTGAATTACAGAATATTGTAACGAAAATACCAGGGGACAGGTTACAGGACACAGCTCGGATGCACTTGATCAGCGTTTATCTGCGAAAATCTGAGGCGGACCTGTTTGGCGCGTTTACCGCGCCGTCTCCTTCGGATACCCGTAATATCCTTTGCGGGCAAAGACTTTGTATCCATGCTCCTGGGCGGTGATCTGGATCTTGCGGAATTTGCCATCCCAGTTCTGGTTGTCGGGATAATAGCCGAGGCTGTATTGATGGTGCAGCTCTTCCGATATCTCGTCCAGCGCGGCCCCCAGTTTGTCCATGCCCTTCACTTGCAGCATGCGTCCGCCGGTGGCCTCTGCCAGCTTCTTCAAGACCTCTTCTCCGTGGTCGTCTCTGTCGTAGATGTGATTCACATCACAGCGGTCGCGCGCGTGTGGAGGATCGTAAATCTGCAGGACGTAGGCAATCACATCATTCTGCAGGAGCACCTCCATCGCGTCTTCCAGCGTGGACTCGCTCTTCGAGTCTCCGGAAAGTGCGACGATCACCACTGCTTTGCGCCCGATCTCATGCTCCAGGTAGCGCAGAGTAGAGACGCGAATTGCATCGTAGAGATGCGCTTCGCGCCGCAGGTTGTAGGGTTGTCCTGTGGTCCCGATGGGTGGAGTTCCCGGAAACGGCATCGGCGCCGGCGCCTGATTGGGTCCGCTGTAGTTCGTTCCCCAACTGCGGATTTCATCAACTTTCTTTTGCAGCAGTTCAGTGTCTGACGTAGGGACTTGAATGGTATCCACCCGGGAATGATAGCTGAGAATGAAACCCAGATCGGTCGGCCGCACAACATGTTTCAGGAAGAATGAGGAAGCTGAGGCCTCTTCCCCCAGAATCCATGCCATGCTGGTGCCGGTGTCAAGCAGGACGCCAACATTCAACTTCACGTCCGAATGGTGGGCGAAGAATTTGATGGGCTGCTCTCGGCCATCTTCAAACACGTGGAATTGCTGCTGATCGAGCTGGCTGGCGAGCTGCTTCCTGGAATCGCGGACGGTGAAATAAACGGAAACCACGTCCACGTTTTTCTTGAACGTCTGGCTCCCATCTCTCTGGTCGCCGCCGTTCTGTGGAAACGCCAAGAGAGGTAAGCTCAGATACGCAACCGCCAGGACCAAAGCAATGAGAGACACTTCCAGCACCCGACGCATATTTGCTCCTTTTGGTTGGAGATGCGGATTTAGATGCCGGGTTTCGGGCATCAGGTTGTTGTACTTGCGTCGAAGCTCGAAATCACCTAAACCCTCGCGCTTGGGAAGATTATCGCGGAAAGTGGTGAACAAAGCACAAGAAAGATGAAGACTTGTTGGCGGCGCCGTGGGGCTCAAGAGTCGAAGCAGAGTTGGAGGATTCTTAAACGAATTTTGCAAAGGAGTGGGTGTTCAGTGCTCTTCAGGTGAAGGCAGAATATGCAGGTGCGGAAATACCTTTCGTGCCTCATGTAGCAAGCTGTCGCTTTCAAGCCAGCGCCTAACAAAACTCCTCATCTCCGGACTAAGGCGATAGCCAAGACGCAAGTCGAGAAGGAGTGCTTTGGCAGCAAATGTTCCGTGGCTATGGTGAAGAGCGCTCTCAGCAAAGTTGACGCGACGCCGACGGATTGCCTCGATGGCGCCAGCATCGAGAAACAGACCGGTACTGAGATCCATCGCGATGGCATTGCAATCCAGGTTGAATGTACGTAGGACGGTTTCCAAGGAACATCTCGCTCCAGTCTTTCTAAGACCAATGGATTCCTCGAGCCGCCACACATCCCAGTTTGGCGCTCCTGGGGCACTTAACATGTAACCACCGTGCCGGTTCAGCATTCCAAAGGATTGCAGTACCTCGTCGAATGCCTCTCGCTTGACATTGCCGACGGCAATGTCAAAATCCCTAGGAGTGCTTTGCTGTTGGCCCAAGTCTTGGGCAATGGCATCCCGGAGAGCCCCGGCTAAAACGTAAATGCGAGCCCCATCCTGGAAGAACTGCTGTAAGGCTTGGGCGCGGGGATCAGAGTTGATCGCGGCGATAATTGTTTCCCCCACCGAATTTATGGGAAGCTTCTCCATGGTTGGTGTTTCTTAGCCAAGTCTAACTCAAAACTGATCAAAGAGAGCAGGTTATAAGTGCCAACAAGGCTACAGCAGGGAGGTTCTGATTGCCATGCTTCGCATACAATGAGACTCAGTATGGCTTTGGCAGCGAGCAGCTTCCCGTTTCTCGGATCACATTATGAAGAACGCGACCCTCTATTTTCACTATCCCTGCTTTGACGGGCTCGTTTCCGGCGTGCTTGCCTGGGAATTTCTGGAGAAACACGCGGGGTGGACGATTAGCAACCTTGTTCCAGTTGACTATACACTGCGAGGTAAGTGGCTCGTTCGGAAACTGAGGAAACCTTGTGCGGTTGTTGATTTTCTCTACCATCCAAGGGCGGATTTCTGGGCTGATCATCACAAGACTTCGATGCTTGGTCCTAGCGCGAAGGCAAGTTATCGACAGCGCAAGAACAGACGGTGGTTATTCTATGACGATCGTGCGCCATCGTGCGCGGGCCTGCTCTACCACTATCTGCGGAAATCGCTCACGCACAGACCGCACTTCGAGGATCTGGTTAACTGGGCACAGAAGATTGATTCGGCGGCGTACTCTTCTGTAGGAGAAGCCATCCTCGGCGATGCGCCTGCATTACAGATCAATCGCTCACTTCTGGCAGAAAAGGAGGGTGAGTCTGAATATGCACGTTTCTTGATCACGGAACTGCGATCTCATGATTTGAGTCACGTGGCTGCCCTCAAGGAGGTGAAACACCGCGAGCAAAGTGCACGTCGCAGCTTGGAGAAGGGACTTAAAAGGGCACGGGAGAAAGCGCGTCTCGAAGACGGTAGCGTAGTGATTGTCGATACCCGAAAAGACCGCAATCAGATAGTCAGCCGGTATGCTCCGTATTCTGTAAAACCCGACGCGCGGTATTCAATTGGCATCGTCCGATCGCCAGACCGAATCGGCATTACGGCTATGCGGAATCCTTGGAGAAAGTTCAGGAGCGTCGCACTGGGCCGTGCGATGGAAAAATTCGGGGGAGGCGGTCATCAGCGTGTTGGAGCAGTGCAACTTCCAGCGGGTCAAAAAAAAAGGGTAGCGGATGTGGTAGAGTCTTTGCTCTTCAAAATGCGGGATCCCAAGAAATAGGCGCACAAACGTATGATCGACAAGTTTAACTTCTATGATATCTTCGGATATTTTCTTCCAGGAGCATCGTTGCTGCTTTTGCTGTGGCTGCCTTTCGGTTTGGTGCGGAAGTCCTGGCCCGCTAGTGATTTAGGGTCTGCGGTCATTGGCGTAGTGGTGGCTTATGTAGCCGGGCATTTTTTGCAAATGATTTGTACTAAAGTCATTCCATCGACGGTGGCCTTGGGACAGCACAAGCGGCCGCGGTATCCCTCTGACGTTGTCATAGATAAGGACAACAGCAACCTCTCCATTGATTTCAAGAAGAAGCTGGAAGCACGGGTCAAAGAAAAGTTTGATCTCGATATTGGCGTAGAACAGCCAGAAAGCAAGGAACTTGACCAGGTTCGCCGCGACGCTTTCTTTCTCGCCCGCCACATCCTGATTCGGGCCAAGCAGGTTAGCTACGCGGAGCAGTTCGAGGGCCTGTACACGTTGACCAGAAACCTGGCAGGTGCCTTGGCAATTGCGTGTGTGAATTACATAGGGTGGGCGGTCAGTATCGTGCGCCGTACCTGGTTGGATTGTGTTGTTATAGTAATTGTGACCGTAAGTTTGCTTGCTGCCGCCACCTTCGCCGCCCAATTACTGCGGGAGCAAAAAGATCTGCAAGAAAGCTTTGGAAAGAATGCGTCAATGTGGCTGGAGCGGTTGAGTGCTCTTGCGCTCATGTTAACCGCCTTAGGTGTCGGATACTGGACAGGACGACGTTATGAAGTCACTCCTGTAAAAATGGGGGAGCTGGCCGTCTGCGGAATTGGGGCGCTGCTCGGGGCCCTCCGGTGCTACAGCGCATATAAGTCTTTTACCAACAGCTTTGCCATAACAATTTGGCGGGATTTCTTTGCGTCAACCGATGCGCCAGCACCACCGAGCGAGGCGTTGGAAGTGTAAGCGGGCAGGTAAGTTTCGTGCTGATCAAGAGGAGCAGGGATAAAAATCCGCCATGAAAATTTGGAAAAAGTTGGGTCCTCCTGGCACGATTATGGTGTTCGTTATAAGTGTAGTAGTCTCAGTCACAGTGATCGTGTACTGTGTCACGCGTGATGAGGATGAACCTTTCACAAATGAAAAAAAGGCAGAACCAGAGCCCCCTCCCCACATAGAACCGAGCGAGAAAAAAAGCTGGAAATTTGTTGTTTCCGGGGATTCGCGCAACTGCGGAGATATCGTGGTACCCGCGATTGCAGCCCACAGCGCTAAGAATTACCAGCCCGAGTTTTACTGGCACCTTGGAGATCTTCGCGCCATATACAAGGTGGATGAGGACATGGCTTTCACCGGCATTGAAACGGATGGCAGCAAACTGGCTTGCAAGGACTATACAAAAGAAGCATGGCCTGATTTTGTCAAGTACCAGATTTATCCCTTCGGCAAGACGACGTTTTACCTGGGTATTGGCAACCATGAAGTGATACCGCCGAAGGGACACGCGATGGGAGATCCCGAGACATTGGAGTCAGACTTAAATAGCGCTCAATACACAGCGTTCTTTGCGGACTGGCTGTTGTCGCCAACCATCAAAGCGCAACGAATCAAAGATCGTGATTGTGACCAGCTATCTTCCCCCTGTGTCATTTCGGCAAGAAACTACTATCACTGGGTCCAGAGCGGCGTTGACTTCATCTATCTGGACAACGCCTCAAACGTGTTTGGCCGCAAGCAACTTAACTGGTTCAAAGACCGGGTAAAGAAATCGCAAAAAGACCCACACGTGCGCACCTTAGTTGTAGGAATGCATGAGGCCTTGCCGGACAGCATTTCCACCGACCATGCCATGTGCGACCCTGAGATGGAAAAACGATATAAGGAAAAATATCCTTACCAGCAAAGCTGCGAGGAAGGCCGGGAGGCTTACAGTACGCTATTGAACTTCCAGAATGCTGCGCCAGAGAAGCACGTCTGTATCCTCGCCAGTCATTCACATTATTTCATGGACGGCATTTTCAAGACAAATGCCAAACCGCCCGCCGACCGGCTGCGTGGTTGGATAGTGGGTACCGCAGGAGCTGTCCGCTATAAATTGCCTCCAGGTTCAGAGCTGAGCAATTACGCCGAGACGGATGTTTACGGGTATTTGGTGGGTACGGTTGACGGAGATGGCAATGTTCAGTTTGAGTTTCAGCACTTAACGGAAGCCGATGTTCCTGCGGAGGTTCGTCAGCGCTATCAAGCTCCCTTTGTAACCTGGTGTTTTGACCACAACTCTGAAAACCGTGACCCAGACGCTAAAGCCCGCACGCGCGACGATTGCATAGCGAGCACATCAACAGATCCAGAGACCGCTCCCGCGAAGCCGGTCGAGACAGAACACCATTAGTTCAGTCCACCTGTTACTCCTTTATCGATCAGCGTAGTAACCGTCGCGAGCTTGAACGGCCAGGTCTTTCTGCTTCGTCGCCAGATGAATTTTATGGTAACCGGTCTGGTCGTTGTGATCAGGTGTATAACCCAGATCGTATTGATAGCGCAGTTCGTCTGCAATCTGGTTATAGATCTGGTCGACTGGCTCCTTTTTGGAAACCTCGAACATTCGTCCGCCGGTTTCTTTGGACATGCGTTCAAGAATCTTTTTGCCATCAGGGCGTTCTTCCTGGGGTAATCTTCGTCCGACGCCATGGTGGCCGCCCCAGCCACCCCCAAACCCGCGGTCGGATGACTCGTTTTCGTCCTTGAACAAGATGGAATAAAGCACGGTGTCAGAGCGCTGGGCCGATTCAATGGCGCGGTCCAGACTTACTTTGCTGCCGCGATCTACTCCATCAGAGAGCACGATGATAGCTTTCCGCCCTTCCTGCTTCTTCATGAGCTCATCCGACGCCAGAAAGACCGCGTCGTAAAGTTGTGTGCCCGCGCCGTGCGGTCCGCCGTGTCTGCCGCCTCGGCCATGTCCACCGGGCCAGCCGCCACCGTTCGAACCACCTTGTCCACTGGAACTGGTCTGATCTTCGCCGGGACGCGAGACTTGCATGGAATCCAACCCCGTTTCCAGCTTCTGTCGATCCGAAGTAAGGTCTTGCAGAAGCTCCACCTGATGGTCAAAGTGGATCAGGAATGCCATGTTCTTGTCGTGCAGCATTTGGTTTAGAAACACGTAGCTGGCATGGCGCTCATCGTCCAATACGCGTCGCTGGCTGTAACTGGTATCTACCAGCAAGCCGAGAGTTAGAGCCAGGTTCGAGTCTTCGCTAAAGTAGCTGATCGTCTGCGGGCGGCCATCTTCTTCCAGAATGAAATCGTCTTTGGTCAAATTGCGTACGATCTGCTTGTGCTTGTCGCGCACCGTTGCCGGCACGTTGACCACGCGCACATGTGAAGAGAATGTTGGTTGCTGGCTGCGCAACAGGCCGCCCGCCAATGCGATGAAAACGATCAGAATTAATACCGGAAGTTTTACTCGCTTACCTGCACGAAATGCCGCTTCCATCAAGGTGAACCCGTCCTTCAAAGGGTGTTTGCTTTACTAGCATTACAGCATTTTTCACATATCAAAATCGCCCAACCGGCGGAGCTTTTACAGACCTTTTACACACCTACATGGTGGCTCAGGAGTTTCTTTTTCTTGACGCAAAGGGTGCCTCGGGATAAAAACGGCCTTAAGCGT
>DATDGH010000743.1:0-3481 GCA_036522215.1 Candidatus Angelobacter sp.
ACCAGTGTCAAACACAGAGCCAATGATAGAATTCAGGCTTTCGTGAGATGAAGTCTTCTTGATTCTCCGGAGTCGCCGTCGCTTAAACCAGGTCCATGCTTTCACTCGAAAATCTGAAGAAGGGTACTCCCTGGTTCATCAAGATTCCCGCGAAAATCATCCTTTCGCGACTTCCCATAGGCTGGCATCGTTGGCAGCATTTGAATGTGTTTCGGGCCGGAAACATGGATGCTCCGGCGGAGGCATTTGCCATATTCCGCAAGCACTTCGAGGCAACCGGGCTCACGGGTCTTTCCGGATGTACTGTTCTTGAACTCGGGCCCGGCAACAGTGCCATAACCGCTCTGTTCGCCAAATCATTTGGCGCTGTCCGGACGTGGCTCATCGACAGCGAACAGTTGGCTTCTCAGAACACGGCACTCTTCCAGCAAACAACACAGATGCTCTCTAAGCTTGGCCTTCCAGCGCCAGAGATAGACCCATCACGTTCCGTTGGCGAAGTACTGGAACGTCTTAGCGGCACCTACCTGACAAACGGTCTTGAGTCCTTGAAATCAGTTCCTGATGAGAGCGTCGATTTTCTCTTTTCTAACGCAGTCCTGGAACATGTTCGCCTGGGCGAGTTTGCCGGAACAATTCAGGAAATGCGGCGCGTGCTCAAGCCAGCAGGCGTAGCGTCGCACCAGATCGACTTCAGAGACCATCTGCAAGATGGGCTCAATAACCTGCGCTTTTCTGAACGAGTCTGGGAAAGCACATTCATGGTAAGGTCAGGTTTCTATACCAATCGAATCCCATGGCCTGCGATGCGGACCATGTTCGAAGAAGGTGGTTTTTGCGTTGAGCTGCGCTCTTCCCGGCGCTGGCCCCGCGGCCTGCCAACCCTGCAGAAGAGCATGTCGCCGCCCTTTAGAAATCTCGCGGAAGAAGACCTGATGACCATGGATGCGCATGTAGTGCTCCGATGGCAATGATGAAACACGAGGGTAAAATGGAGTCTCATGAGAGAAATCGCGACAAACCCTGGAAACATTGACCCGAAAACAGTAGAGGGCTTCGGGAAAGAATGGGGAAGGTTCACCCAGCGCGAGATGAGTGAGGCTGAACGCGCAGAAGTGTTCCGCAAGTACTTTTCACTCGTTAACTTGAGTACCAAGCGAGCCAGGGTCTTGGATATGGGCTGCGGAAGCGGAAGGTGGGACATTCTGGTTGCACCGTTCGTAACACAACTTGTTGCAGCCGATGCCAGTCCTGAAGCTTTGTCCGTCGCTCGGCAAAACGTTAAAGCACCCAATGTAACCTTCGTGGAGGCTACTCCAGAGACTTTGCCATTTCCTGACGGATACTTTGATTTTATTTTCTCTCTGGGCGTTCTCCATCATGTACCTGACACACAGGGAGCTATTCATGCCCTGACAGCGAAGCTGAGTTCAGGAGGCACTCTTCTACTTTACTTATACTATGCATTCGACACGCGGCCCGGCTGGTTTAAGATGCTCTGGAAAATCAGCGATTGGATTCGTCGGCTGGTGTGCAGCCTTCCGTTTCCACTGCGCTTTGGCTTTTCACAGATTGTGGCTGTATTTGTGTACTGGCCGTTGGCTCGCGCAGCTAAGTATCTACCTGTACCGGATTCCTGGCCACTCAAGTTCTACGCTCACCGAAGTTTTTATTTTATGCGGACCGATGCCCTTGATCGCTTTGGAACAAGACTTGAAAAGCGGTTTACGCAAGAGCAAATCATCATCATGCTGGAGCGTGCCGGGCTAAGAAATGTACGCTTTTCAGAAGGGGATCCATACTGGGTTTGCGTTGCAACCAAACCGTAGCGCCAATCCACTAATCTCACCGCGAGACTATTCATCGATATTTACTACTCCCGAAGTGACTCGCAAGGGCTCTGAATTCGATATCTGTGACCTGTAAAGCTCTTCGTACCGACGCACGATCGTGGCAAGAGAAAAGTTCTCCTCAATGCGTTGCCGCGCAAGGAAACCCAACTTTCGCCTGTGTTCGTCGCCGGCTTCAATCAACTGAGTCAAAGCGTGCGCAAAGGCTTCAGGCCGGCGTGGGGGAACAATCAGACCGGTGTCAGCCACGACATACGCATTGTCACCGACGTCTGTGGCCACACATGGAATTCCACACGCCATGGCTTCGCCAATCGAGTTGGAGAAACCTTCGCCCCAGAAAGAGCTTGAACATGCGACATCCAAGGCTGCGGTCTGGCGAGGTATATCTGTTCTCTGCCCCAGAAGGAAGACGTTTTTCTCCAACCGGAGCTCTGCAATCGCCTTCGAAAGTCTCGCATCTTCTGCCGTTACGCCATTTCCAATCAGCAGGAACCGGGTTCGTGGGTACCGCGACATGACTCTCGCAGCAGCCCTCAGAAAACATTCATGGTCTTTCATCGGGTGGTTGCGCGCAACTATCCCGACCAAAAACGCATCCTCGGGAAGTCCCAAGTCACCACGCACTTTGCGCCGGGCGTTCTCGTCAGGCTGGAAGACCTGGCAATCGAAGCCGTTAGGTATGAATACTCGTTTGGTAGTGCGATAGCCCGCTGCCTCGTGTTGTCGGGCGCCAGATTGGCTGTTGTAGATAATCGCTTTCGGATGCCAGGATAGAAAAGCGCCCAGGCGAATGATTGCCCGGGTACGAATTGGCTCTGCACGAGCCTCAGAAAGTGACATTCGAATATTCCATAGAACCGGCACATGAGCTCTTGATGCAGCACCGGCAAGGCTTGCCATTAAATTGCCGTGAGGCATCCAACCCTGAATGACATGGGGACGAAACCCTTGCATGATCCGTCTAAGAGTAAGAGCAGCCATTGGACTAGGAAGCCAGCGACGCATGCCCAGGCAGCAAACGGGAACACCTAGCCTGCTGATAGCGGGCTCAAGTTGACGCTCTGAATGATCCAAGGTGATGACCATGGGATCGAAGTCCTTGTTTCTCGCGGACAATAGTTTAAGCAGCATCATCTCAGCGCCGCCCGAGGCAAGTCCGGTAATCACGTGCAAAACGCGAGGCATCGAAACTAACCTGTCCTTTTCATTTCATTATAGGTTGCGCCGACGAGCCGTTTGGCGCGAGTGTATAAGATTCCGGCGCCCGGATTACAAATGTATTCCGGCATCCAAGGTGACGAGGCTTCCACTCATGGGCATGTAAAACCTATCTCATAAATGCTCTTGGCGATGCCACCAGGGCTAAAGCCCTTTATATCGGAGCCTGTAAACGCGGGCCTGAAGGCCCGCTCTTCCACCGAACGCGCTAAAGCGCATTTATGAGATGACTTTTAACACCGCCAGAGACGGAGTGCAGAGTCATTGTTTACTGCCGGAGGAATAGCCTTTGTGGCTATCAAAAGTTGGCACAGACGGCGGAGACGACGAAGACGATAGTCATGAGAATTTCATGTCCACGGCTACAAACAAATCTCGTCCCAGGTTTTCAGTACTGATCTGAGCTTCGT
>DATDGH010000744.1:0-8331 GCA_036522215.1 Candidatus Angelobacter sp.
CGCCTGCACCACAACCGGCCCGACTGTAATTCCCGAAACGGAATAGTGTCCGCTGCCGTCGGTGACGCTCCGACCGCCGATCTGGGTATCTGTCTGACTGAAAGCAACAACGCTGGCACCTGGTACAGGGGCACCGGTCAGGTCCCTGACTGTGCCCTGAACTGATCCGCGCCCGAAGATAGCGATGTCCATGACGATCTGCTGGCCATCGAAGCGCACGAAGTTGCTGAGCTGGCGCTGGCCGCCGGTGTTGGGATCCGCCGTGGTGATTTCGAAAGGAAGTCCGCATTGGTCCTGATGTACATAGCGGACTTGATAGCGACCATCGCTGTTCACTTGAACAGCGGAAACTCCTGCCGGGAACTCATCCTGCTCTGTTGAACAATCGGACGGCGGAACCACGCTGTAGGTAATCACTGCGGTGTTCACAGGTGTTCCGTCGCCGTTGAAGACACGACCGGAAACCACCGCGCCCGGATCCTGGATAGCGCTGCCTACTGTTACCGTGCCGCTTGAACCAGTTACTCCGCGCGTGTCAGCTATGCCGCTGACCGAGACAGTGGTGGGGACGATCTTGCCTTCAGGCTGCTGCAGGTTGGCCACCACAATGCGCCCGGAAAGCTGGGACATGGCTTGCTGTACAGCATTGGAAGGAATCTGATAGTTGGAGACCTGCTGGGCGGTGGTTCCATCGACCACGCGGTCGAAGAGAAGGGCCATTTGCACACCTAGCGGGCTCATGCCAGGCAAAGTCTCCGGCCCAATCACATTCGCGGAGAGGAATTTCGGTCCGTGCGGCGCAATGATGCTGGTACTCATTGGCAGCTGTACAGGGAAGGTGCCGTCACTATTGGGATCCTGCTCCAGCACCAGGCGGTTAGGCTGGCTGAAATCCAGCACGATCCGCGCCTTGCTGCCGTTTGAAACCGGGACTCCGGAAATCTGGCCACGAATGACCGTGCCATCACCATGCGGCATGGAGACCGCAACATCCATGGTTCCTGAGCCCGTGCCCAGCAATTTCAGCGTGTAGGGCGAATTGTTGGGCGCAGTCAGCAGCGCCAGCAGCGGAGAAGCATCCGTCGAACCGAGTGGGGCTTGTGCCAGTCCGGGAATCGCCGCGCTCAAATCCGGCACTGAGCCGATGTTGCCGTCGACGTTGCCAACACCGTCCGTGAGAGTGAAGTTCACCGGCGCCGCTGAAGTGCCACTGGCAACGGCAAAAGAAACAAAGTCCTGCCCGGAAGCATAAATTTCAGAAAGTTTTTCCTGATAATTCAAGGCGCCGCCCGAGTCACTCGCAGGCTGGGCCAGCGCCGCGCCGACGGCACGCTCAAAGTTCCGGCCGGCATCGGTGCTTCTCAGGAGCTGGTCAAATCCAGGATCAAGCGGTACGCCGCCATAGAAATCACCCAGCAGGTCGCGGACCGCGTCTCCTACCGGCTGGCCGAGACCCACACGCAGACCTGCTTCCGCCAGCGCCAGTGCCTTTTTGGTCACAACCGACTTGTTGGTCGGGATCACTCCGGCAGGCAATGTTCCGAACGGAGCACTGGCGATGCTCCAGCCCTCGCCCAGTACCAGCATGGCGGCATCTACCACCGACTGCGGCAGGTTGGCCACTGAAGATGGAAGCACTAATGTATCCGGCGAAAGCGGGATACCGCGTTCGCCCACACCTAACGTAAATTTAAGTTCTCCAGTGGTTCCGTCCGTGGTATCAAAGTGCAGATAGCTGGCCACCACCTGTCCGGTGCGCAGGCTCTTGAACTGATATTTGAGAGTGGTGGCTCCGCCGGCGGGTATGGTGTTGATGGTCAGCGTAGGATCGCTGAGCAGGACGGCGCCACTCAACTGCGCCGAATCAATGGTGACCCTCACATCGTTTGCCAGCGCGTGACTGATGTTCTTCACGGTGATGTACACGTTGAACTTTTCGCCGTTCCGCACCACACCCGGAACCGCAAAAGTCATGTCAAAGAACGGATTGCGGACCAGCACACCGCCCTGCGCCAGACCTGTGATGGTTACGGGCCCGGTAGCCAGACCATCCAGCGTGCCCTGTATGTTGAAGCTGATCTGATGGAAGCCTTCTTTTTGGCCTTCAAGGATGAATTCGGACTGACCTTGATCTCCGGGATTGAAAACATTCGTATCATCGGGCGTGCCCGGCACTCCGTCTGGACCGACTCCGCGAACGGGCTTGGTTGCGGGTTGCGGTGCACCCTTCAGGTCGGGGAGCGTCAGCGGATCATCTGCGGTTCCCACCACTCCGTCGGCGCCCGGAGGCAGATTGATGGTCCCACTAACATCGTGTACAACCAGACCGGAACCTCCAGGTGCTCCATTGGCCACAAAGAGCTGTGCTGAGAAAAATTGCTTCAGGAATCCGACATTGCCCGGGATCACCAGCACGCTGGGGATCTTGACCGGAGCAGGTGTACCGTCCGGCAGAACGACCTTGTTGTCGGGCAGCGGATTTCCATCCGGACCGAGCAGATTCAGCAGAACCGGGACAATGGTGGGTATCGGCACCTGGTCCCGCACTGGCGGCCCCGGCGGCATCAGGAGTGGCGGGATCGGAACTCCCTGACGGTTAAACACCACCGGGAACGTAATCGTGGTGGCATTCGATTGCAGGGCCAGCCCGATGGTGAACTGGAATCCCAGGAAATCATTGCTGCTCAGATCGACCCCAGCCGCCTTAATCTCGTCCAGCGTCAATGGACGAGTCTGTACCGATGTGATCAGCACCTGATCAATAACTTTCACCGGAACGGTTGAAGGCGAAACATCCATGGCAGGACTGCCGTTCACCGTGATACGCAGGTTGCTCAGCGTGTAATCACCGGCCTCATTTAGAGCAGGAATCGGGAGCAACAGCGGGTCTGTGATGGGAACTGTGCCTCCGTTGGGATCGACAAAAGGCAGTGTAATGGTGCCGCTCAGCCCCGGGCCTGAGAGCTCACCATGGACCTCAAAAGCTCCGCCCAGAAACTTTGTGACATCGGCCGAACTCAGCGTCCCCGTCGGAGAAGTGACGACAATCCTTACCCCTGCGGCGGTATTTTTAGGGATGACTGGATTGGCCGGCTGAACTGTCGCTGAGACCCCCTGCACCTGGAGCTCTAATTCCCCAATCTTGCGCAAAGAGGTTTGCGCATGGAGCAGGTTGGCAACCACTATATTAATGATGAAGAGCGCGACAGCCGCATTGCGTAAGCGCAACTTGCCTCCAGATGCTTTTCCCGGCAATCGAACCCCTGCCGATTGGGCTATTCCGGGACGCAAACTTATTTTTGGAAACTTCTGGGCCCTTACTGCAACTGCAGGTGGTAACCTCTGGTGCAATTTAAAGACAGGTGCTACTTGTACCAAACCCGCCCTGTCGCCGAGCTGTGACGGCCATCACGCCTGATCGGTTGACGGTTCTCGTTCCATTTTGTTGCTACTTCTTTTTTGGCAAAGTGCTGTTCTGATGTTGTCTGTTGAGCCTGTTGGGGGACAACTAGGCCGCAAATTCAGCTCTTTTCTCCTCTTTTTCCGTCCTGGAAAATTACAAACCACCCAAGACCCATCCAAATTGGTCCCAAGGGCGGATTCTATTTTTGAAAAAGGTAATCGCATTTTTACGGACATTTCGGCTTGCAGTCAAGAAGATTTTCTAACTTTCCAAAAAGGAGTCGCACTGGCAGAACCTGGCGCCTGTCGCAAATTGAGACTAATGGGATTCTTTGATTTTGTGTCAAAGAAACCAGTAAGCCTGCATTTAGAACAAATATTATTTAAGGTTATGTATATGTTGTTATTAGTTGCCAGGTTTAGAGACCCTGCGGAGCACCGTTGGTACAAAGAGGTTGTGTTAGCGGGATTAATTCTGCCACTTATGGCTCTCGAATTATGTCTCCGGTTGCCGGATCTACCACATCCCCAGGTGTAAAAGTGAACGTCTTCTTCCAGGTAAACTTGGGCACGGTGGTTTGAAGTTCCGGATCGTCAAGCTGAATGGTTACCCACATTGCGATGGTGCTTGCGTCGAATCCCACATTTGAACTGAACCACTGTGAGAGGTCGGTGGTCGCGTTGGGGATATCGTCCGTCCCCGCGGGCAGCGTACCTTTGAAAGGACCAAAGGATTCCAGGGTTGGAAGCACGAGCGTGAGGCTTCCCGTAATACCGAGGCGGGTGACAGACACAGTGTAATTCACAGTGCGTGTGTGCTCGACGTTCACAGAGATCGGGTGCTGATCGGTAGTAGAAACAGAAACCCGGTTGGCGTAGAAGGTGCCAAAACCGAGACCATGGGAGAAGAAGGTCTCAGAATTCTGACGGCCCTTCCCAATGTACCAGAAGACGGGGGTGGTTCCGGCATTCACCAGGTCGCGGGCATCAATGCTAGGACCAAGAGGTGACTGCTGCTTCTGCGCAGCGAACAAGCCGTTCACGTCAAGGGGCTGCTGCTCCTCCGGGCCTCCGGCCCGCAGTATAGCAATATCTACGTCCTGGTTTGAGTTAGGCGGTATGCGCAGGTTGCCCTGGTTGTTATCAAAGGTCGGATCAACGTGAATGACAAATTGCACAGGCGAATCGCTGGTAAGGTTCTTGCTCCAACGCCAGTGAACATGAACACAGGCAGGACATCCAAAAGCGGTCGCAGTGGGTTCATCCGGCGGTTGCGTAGGATTGCCGGAGGGCGTGGGATTCTGGTGGAAGTTATCCAAAATTGTGGTGTTGAACTGAGGAAGGGCCAAGGGCTGGAATGCCGACGTCAGGGCATCGATGGTCTTTACAAAATCATAGACAGTATTGAGTAGCTGCCCCACCGTTACCTCGCCCGCATCTATCTCCTCCAGATCCAACTGGAGTGAAATGGCAGTTCCCGCAAGCCTGAGCAATCCTGCCGCATTGAGGCGTGGGACCGGATCGGTGATGATGTTGTTCTTCCCGTTCGCAATAATGGTTAAATATTCCTCGTTCGGTAAAGGGCTCTGATTGTGGAGCATTCCCAAATAATGAATGTGCTCCAGTATGGTCTTATCCAGGGGTGGCGGAGACACCCCGCAAGCATCGCTATCGGTGTCGACATCGCAAGCCAGCATTGTGTCATTGGCTTTTGCTTTCTGTGATGCAATCGTGGGCGTCGGCTGATCCGGCGTTCTGGCATCGAAATGCATTCGCTGCGGGGCCTGAAGGTAGTTGAGCTGCGGACCACCCGCATCCGTGTAGTAGGTATATTTCACCAGGGGCCGGAACAGCGCCGAGGGGAAAAAGCCAAAGGGCTCCAACGGTTTCAGGCCTTCCTTGTAAAACTCATACTGCTGCGTGATCAGGACGCAGCTATCCGGGATATCAGGATCGGTGTCCGGATCTCCATCCAGAAAGTCAACCACATACTGAGCCTTGTACTCGAAGTGATCGGTGAAGATGTTTGGTGAAGCAGAGTATTTCAACAGATGACTACGCGCATTCACGCCGGGAGCAACACCGGTACAGGCGTCATTATTGCTAGTGTAGAGCATGCAACGCAACGGAATACCACTTGGTCCTTGCCTTTGCAATAGGAAATAGGGCAGCGACATAGCCTTTGCCATTTGCCGGCGCCCCAGGAATATATCGTTCAGCACCAAGCCATCGTGGTTCAGGGCCACACCTTCAGGTGTCTGATTGAAGCCTCCAGAAACCTTCCAACCGTACTGCATAACGTCCGTAAACGGGGTTTGCGACGGGGGGTTATTTTTCAGCGTGGCCCGGAACGAAGCACATTGAGAGCCAAAAGTGGCAGCGTGTATGCCGCCGATGGCAGAGTTAAACGAGGAAGTAATCAGAACACCGTCGTCAGTGAGGGCAAGGCGGTCGCCCAGGACCTGGTTAGCGCCTGAGGTAATGCCATCGATCTCGCCCGCCACCAATGGATTATTAGGATCCGTGAGGTCAACCAGCAGGACTTCATTCAGCGAGGTTCCGACCACAGCGAGGCTGTCTTTCAGGATGACGTCAACCGGGCCGACAGGACGCTTGAGCTTATCGAGCAATGGCACAAAGCCCTGAGTCTGCGGATTCCTTGGGTCGGTCATGTTGACAACGCCCAACATCGGCACACCTTTGCCGAAGCCAACTATGACTGCGACAGGCTCATTTACTGCATTACCGAGCGCATCAATCCGAGGAACAGAGCCCAGAGCCACCGAGGTTCCCTGCGTCAATGTGAATTGACCGGTAGTACCATCTATCAGCGGCTTGTCTTGCAAGGAGAGGCCGTTGCTGTTTTTGAGAGGGAATACGACAGCGTTGAGGCTGCTCTGCACCGGATCTGCCACCACCAGCGGCAAGCGGCCCGTGGCCACGATGTAAGTATGCGTGGGCACAGGCGCGCTGGGATTGTTGGGATCAGGAGCTGCGGTAGGATAGTCCGCCGCTTTCACACTTGTCATGATGGCCTGGAAGGTAGTGACGTTCCCACTTCCGCCCGGAAGCGGGAGAGACACGGGGATGGTATTCACCACCGCATCCAAGGCAAATCCATTTCCTTCAGTCGTAATCGACCCGCCGAACACGTTGGGAGCGGTCGCCTGGAATTCGTTGATGGCCTGCTGAATATCGATAACCTGAAGCCCTTTGAAGGCGGTGGCGGTGTAAATGAACTGGTCCTTCATGAAAATGCGCGTCACCGTACCATCCTGGGTGGCGCTGGAGGTCGCGCTGACGGCGCCCACGCGCTTGGGCTTGTCTGGATCAGAGACGTCATAGAACCAGATATTCGATGGGATCACAAAGTCGGTGGCGCCGACGGTGGCCGACAGAGCCACCAGGGGACCTCCTGATCCTTGCATGGGACAAGGGTTTCCAGGAAGCTGTTCGGTGAGACAGCGGGTTATGGGCGACGATTCCTGGCCAGATATGTCTGTTACGCGGCCGGGAAAGTAATTCGTCGCTATGGGAGGACCGGGGGATGAGGGATCATCGATGTTAACGACGACCAGGTCGCTCAGAGCAGCACCGGCTGGTTCTCCGATGTAGGCACGCTTCCCGATTACGAGCGGACGCGTGGAACCGTAACGATCCCCGCTGGCATCGATTTTCTGCGGTCCCACAGTTGTGAATGGCACTGTGAACGGGGTGCCCAAGCGCAGTGGCGGGTTGTTCTGATCCTCAATCGCTGCGGTAACCGTAAGCGTGTAATCGGTGCTGAACTTTAACGCCGTCAATGGCTGCACGGTCACAGCCGTGATTACGTCAGACGAGTTAACGGGATTGGCGACTGAACCATCCGGCCTCACGCCTACGAGCCTAACCCGCGCCGAATTTCCGCCTGAATCCGTCAATGTAACGTTATCGGCAACATTGGTCACCGGTTCGCTAAAGGTAACGGAAGGGAAAATGGTGACAGGAACGCGTTTGGCAAGGATCTGTGGATCATTGGCAATCACCGTGGGCGCCTGCCCCTGCGTAGTGTGAGTGTTGTCGCCGCCGGCGGTAACCACCAGGAAACTCTTGGAAACGTGTATGGCCGGACCACCCAGCGGCGCCAGCGCAGTGACGGTAAGCGTATAAGCGCCCGGGGTTGTGGGCGTATAGGTTTGATCGGCAGACGAAGGATCGTAAACACGAGCATCAAGCGTTGGAGAAGTGTCCTTGGTGCTGTCCAGATGGTCTGGAGAGGCCGCTGAGAGCTGCAGGCCGCCAACGGTGCCGGAGGTCACGGTTAGCAACGTCTTGAGCGCGATTACCAATGGCACACCCGCCTGCACGATGCCGCGTGCCGGTACGCGGATGTTGTTCTGATTCAAAGTGAACATCCGGATATCAACTTGTGGCGGAGGCGGAGGTGGAGTGGGCGGCGGGAAGGTAAAGGTCACCCGGCCAATATTGCGGTATTGCCTCTCGAGACCGAGGTAGATGAGATAGGTGGCATCATCAACCTGGATTCCATTCACCTCGTTTGCAAGCGCGTGAAGGGTAGTGGTGCCATCGTTGGCGGTGAGCTTACGCGTTCCTCCACTCAACTGCGGATCAAACAGGGAGAAGGTTGCGCATTTGCCATCGTAGATAGCAACCTGGTTCGGGTTGCTATCCAAAAAGATGGTGATTGTGCCCTTGTCCTGCTGGAATGTAGTGGTAGTTTGTCCGGAAACCTGGGGAGCGATCTGCAAGACCTGGCCGACGATCATGCCGGGAGAGGCAATACCTGGAAGATTGATGTCACCCTGCAGCGAGTCCCACACGAGGACGTAATTCCCGAATGGACCGGGCAGCGGGACAAACTCGGCCGGAGCGCTGGCAGCGATGGCCACGTTGATGTTCAGGTAGCTGTTGTGATAACCGCAGAAGGGC
>DATDGH010000745.1:0-2390 GCA_036522215.1 Candidatus Angelobacter sp.
GGCCTTAAAAGCCCACCAGAAGGGGCTTGAGTTGATTACCTATGTGGAGCCGGATGTGCCCGAAATTCTGATTGGCGATCCCGTACGCCTGCGTCAGATTTTCTTCAATCTCCTGGGGAATGCGGTGAAGTTCACGGACCAGGGTGAGATCGTGCTTCATGTTTGGGCGGAGGAAAACGCGCAGAGCGGACTGCGCCTGCATTTTTCCATTCGCGACACCGGAATCGGCATACCTGAGGCCCGGCAAACGATTATCTTTGAAGCTTTCAGCCAGGCCGATAGCTCCACCACGCGCAAGTACGGCGGAACCGGACTGGGCCTGACCATTACTGCCCGCCTGATCAGCCTGATGGGCGGACACATCTGGGTTGAGAGCACATTGGGCCAGGGCAGCATCTTTCACTTCACTGCCGGCTTCGGCGTGGGCCAGCCTCAGCCTGTCCAACCCTGCGAACAACCCTGCGACCTTAAGAATTTGCCGGTGCTGATTGTGGACGACAACGCCACCAACCGGCGCATTCTGCGCCAGATTGTTCAACAGTGGCAGATGCGGCCTACTGTGGTAGACGGCGGCCAGGAGGCATTGGCATTGCTGCAGCATGCCCAGGCCAACGGCACACCCTTCCCTCTCGTGCTTACAGACATGCAGATGCCGGACATGGATGGGTTTACCCTGGCCAAACGGATCCAGGACAGTCCTGCGCTGGCCGGGGCCACCATCATGATGTTGACCTCAGCCGGCCAGCGCGGCGATGCCGCGCGCTGCCGCGAGTTAGGCGTGAAAGCCTATCTCACCAAGCCCATCAAACAATCGGAATTGCGCGCTGCCATTGTCGCCGTGCTGCGCGGCAATGCCGCAGCGCAGGCCGCCAACCCGCTGGTCACACGCCATTCTCTGCGCGAGGCCCAACATGGGCTGCGCATTCTGTTGGCGGAGGACAATCGCGTCAATCAGATCGTTGCCATGCGCCTGCTGGAACAAAGAGGCCATTCCGTGACCATAGCCGCCAGCGGCCTCGAGGCCCTGGCTGAGCTGGAATCGCGCGCCTTCGACCTGGTGTTGATGGACGTTCAGATGCCCGAAATGGACGGCCTCGAGGCCACGCAGGCGATTCGCGAAAAAGAGAAGATCAGCGGAAAGCATCTCCCCATCGTCGCCCTGACCGCGCACAGCATGAGCGGTGATGAACAGCGTTTCCTGGCCGCCGGGATGGATGCCTATCTGGCCAAACCTTTGCAGCCCAGGGAGCTGTTTGCGACTGTCGAACGCTTTCAGCCCGCCCCCGACGTTGTGCCCAAGTGATGCCCGGACGCGCTTCGTCACCTCTCGTCTTAAGCCAGGCGTAGTGCCGCCCGAACCTACTTCACTGCAAAGAAGACGTCGTATTCCCAGCGTCCAGGTTCACCGGTTGGAACTTCATCGCGAGGATCGCGCCGCGTGCCGGGATTCACTCTGCCTTGGTAGCGGAATTGATTGCCGAATTGATCTGTGCGGCGTGATTCCACATAGCTCAGCGAAAGGGAATAAATGCCCAGTTCCGGCAGGCGGTGCAGTTCATTTGGCTGGCAGATGCCGTCATGGTTCTCATCAATCCACAGTCGCAATTGCGAGAACACTGCATCTTTGTCATCAATGATGCCATCTCCGTTTCCACCATTCTCCGGCTTATCGTACTGAGCTAAAGCAATGAAGCCGTTAGGATGGGCGGATTGTGGTTGCGGCGTGAAGTTCCCGAACAGCTCTTTACCGTTGTGAACCAGACCATCGGGTCCGGGTAACGCCAGGAACGCATTATGAAAACGGACATCGGTCCAGCCCATTTGAACGGGATGGTCTGTTCCGCTGACGTCAAAAGTCACCCCAGTTGCGGCGGATGTCAGGTGGAACCCCTCGCCTTCCGTATCAATAATGATTGGACTCGTGCAACCATTGCCACCGCTGCCGTCGCTCAGGCCGGTTCCGCCGTTCCCGCAGCCCCCACCACCGTCACTACCAGGGTTTCCGCCGGCGGTCCCGCCACCTGGGCACTGCACCGCCGCGCACTGCTGGAAGTTCTGCTGGAAGCCGACTCTAGCGCATTGCGAACCGGACCTCGCTCTGTCCCACACCCGAAGATAGAACTGGTTGACGTTATCGGAAGCACTGGCAAAACCAGCATTAATGTTTTGCGGCTCGAAGTCCGGGTAACAGCGCACGGGAGAAATGCTACAGCTCTCGCTCGTCTGACCAGTAGACGTTATCTGGGGATTCGGATTTGCGGTGAAATATATGTTGTTGTTATTGGTCTGGTCAACGCACGAAACGGTATAGGTCTGGGCTTCGGTGACTGCCAGATTGTTGTTAACGTCGCATCCCGGCGCAATTTTCAGGTTGTCGCTAACAAGAGAGT
>DATDGH010000746.1:0-4456 GCA_036522215.1 Candidatus Angelobacter sp.
CAAAGATCAACAGGATCAAGCGCTTGGGCTCACATGCCTTCCAGGAGCTCCGCCATGCTGATGCCCAATCCGTGCGCTATATCCTGTACCATCAGCAGCCCCGGTTCTCTCTTGCCATGCTCTAATTCGGAGAGATGGCCGCGACTAACCCCGCTATGCGCCGCGAATTCTGTGATGTTCATGTTTTGGGCCTCGCGCAACCTGCGGACCCGCTTGCCGAATTTAACGAAAAGAACATTGTCTGACATGCCTTACATCATCGGCGTGTTATGATTTCTTTGTGTCAGACATCTCTGACAGTAAGGACATGCGATGAAAGACGAGGTCTACAACGCTCTGGCCGCGCTGAATCGCGGATTCGGCATGGTGGTGGAATCGCTGAAAGTCCTGCAGAAAGAAGGCGTCGTAACCCAGGAATATGTCCAACGCAAACTGGAAATCAGCGAGGAACTGCGAGCAGACATTAACGCTCTGCTTTTAAACAAGCTGGAAGCACGTGAGAAGGAAGACCGCGACCACTTCAGCAAAATGCGTATGGCGACCGAAACGCGGCTGGAATCAACCTGGTAATTATCGTGCTATTCCTTCTCCAGTCAGTGCTTGGGAAAACCATAGTCACGTGTTTGGTTCTGATTTCTCTGTGGCCTGTGGCCTGTGGCCTGTTGCCTGTGGCCTCAGGAAATATCACGGCGCAACGCCAAGAATTTCCAGTTTGGCATACAGCGCAATAACAGGATTGGCGGAACGGGACATCGAGTTGAGAATCCACGCTTTGTCTTCTGCATCTTTTGAGAATCGGGCCCGGTACAGCATTTGCCGAAACTGTGTGAACCAGAGATTGCGGTTCTCAATGGCAGGGTAATGCAGTTCCAGGAATTCCAGATAGGCATTCATGGCCCGATCGCGCACTTTGCCTGGAGGAGCAAGGGCGGCAAGATCGCTCAGGGCATCCGTTGCCATACAGAAGTAGTCCTCCGGCGTTTCTTCGTCCTGCTCCTTCCAATCCTGCATGAGTTTCAGGGTGTTCTGGTAGTGGTCGAGCCACTCGTCAGTCTGTCGGTCGGCCAACTTGAGCGTGCTGGGCTGGGCAGAACCGTCTTTTATATTGCCATGGTGCAGCCATTGCAGTTCAGAAAGAATTGATCTCGATTTGGAGGACCGCCATAGGAGATGGTGTGTGGAAGAACCATCCTTGCTCAACGGGCTTGCTTCAGTTTCCGAAATAGGCTTGAGATGTTCACTGGCAAGGCCCAGGGATTCAAGCAGAGCGTTGAACTGCACCACAGACTTGGCCGGTTTGCCATCGGGAGGCACATTATCGGAGCAACGTCGACCGTGAACATGACGCACGATGTAGGCCCGTAAGGCCGCTACGAAAGCCGGGGCCGCAGCGATATCGGGGCTGGCTTCCGGGGCCAATGCTCCTTCCCAGGAGCCAAAAGACCGATCACTGCCGGAGATTCGATCCAGGGACCCTGCAAACGCAGTCAGCAGCGTGTTGCGTTGCTCCGGCGAGACATTGAGAATAAGCACCATTTGCAATGCCGGCGCCACCTGCGAAGGCGAACTTAAACCCGTAATCTGCTGTTTCAAAAAGTCCATGTCCTCTTCGGCCTTTCGCTGCCTGGGAGTAAAGGCTTGAGCAAAGACCGCACCGGCAGCCTGATAGTAATCGGACACATCAGGAGTCAGGTCGTCCGAGCAGCTCAGATCCGGCAGGACCGGCGAATGTATCTTTTCAAACATCTGGAGCGCCTTCTGTGGATTCAACGGAAGCATTGCCTGGACTGCGCGAGTTTGCAGGGTCAGCGCCTCCAAGCGGTTGGCCCGAACCGCCCTGGTAGGCAGAGAATCCATGCGATCGGCCCATTGCTTATAGGGCAGAAACGCGCGTTCTCCGGCCCAGAACGCTTCTGCAATCAACTTCGATTTGGCCTCGTCTCCAACAATCAAAGTTGAGTTTGCAAGCCGCAGCAGGGAATCTGCCCCGAACTCGGGCGCCAACGCGCGGGCCTGCTCAATGAGAGCTACAGCCTGTGGTGTCTGTTTGATTGCTCCTGTGGAGTGCTCTCCGCCCCATGTGTATGCGAGAAGCAAAAAGACCAGGAACATAGCAGTCAATACCTCACAACTTCCGGGTATTTTATACGGATTGCTCATGGCCCCGCACACGCAATCGCCTCATTCTATTTGGCATTTTCTAAAGGCCCGGAGCGCCGTAATCGGCGCTCTTCACGACCGGAACGGCAGATGTTCCGTTTCGGTACAATATTCCCTTTTTGGCACTTGCGAGCTTTTGATCGGGAATATTCAACTCTGCTTGTTCCTGCGTGGTATGATTCGCTCCCATTTTAAACCTGCTGCGAGATTGAGACTCGCAAAGAAAACGGTGAAGGAGGCGTAAAATGAAAACCACGTTTATCCTGCTTTGTGGTTTGCTGCTAGCCGGCCTGGCGGTTGCTCAGAATACAAACGCAGTCGCAATTCCAGTGGCCACAAAAGAGACCTGTAACTGCTACTACACCAGTGACTGCACAGGCGTCAACTATTGCCAGGGATATGGCAACTGCACACCCAGTGGCAAGCTCGATGGGACTTGCTCCACGATTGCGGTTGCATCCGATTCGGCAAAAACTGCGCAAGCCGTTAAAGAAAAACCTGAGGCTATCTCTGCCGCAGTTGATTCCTATTTTCAGGCCTTCCTGAAGGCTGTGAAGAAAGGCGGCGGTGTTCCCGACCCGGAACTTGTCGCTGCAGCCCAAAAAGTCCAGCTTTCACAGAATGGTCACGATGGCGTTGAACACGCCGTTTGGGTCTCGCTGGATGCAGTCATGGGATGGGATTTTATGTATCCCAACAAGCTTCAGAGATCCTTCGGCGCGGTCGGCAATATTCGCGAGGTCCCTAGTGGCGACACTGCTGCCAGAATTGTCGAGGCCACCCGGCGGGGACTCCTGGATTCCATTCAGGCCCACGACCCCTCGAAAGTTGACGCTCCGTTACAGGCATTCTGGGCGGAGAATCCCACTTACATTCCCCAACACCTGGGCCGATGCTACCCTCACGGGCATAAAGAAGTGACGGATCAAGCGTCGTCCGTAGCCTGCCAGACCGATACACTTCAGCGGGTGGCTGCTATGCTCATAAGGTTGACCGGCTTCGATTCCCCGAAAATATCGGCTCTGACTCTCCCAGAGGAGACTTCTGAAAAAGAATGGCAGTTGCCCCTGGGCCGGCTGTCTATCAATGGGGGCGACCTCCGCTGATTGACCGATCACTTCTGGAACCTCTGCCGGAGTATCTGGCAAGTCCGGAATTACAGACAAACGGCGTCCATTTGATGTGCCGAACAATGCACATTGGATGGACGCGCGCTATTCCCCGCCAGCCCTGCCTGTTACATCTCAGTCGCGAGCACTTGCCGTTGTTTTAGCTTTTGCTTTTAGCCTTTGCTTTTCAGTACCGATCTTAAATTTCTTCGTTTTTTGCGCAAATTTTCACCCCGTTTTCAGTGTTCCTCAGGCCGGGGTCCGCGTCGAGCCGGTTTTGGCTTGGCGGGGTGGAGGTTCTTCTTTTCCGGCTCCTCGTGTTGCAGTTGTTTTTCTTCCCTCGGTTCCTCTGCTTCCTCGGTTCCTCTGTGTCGAAGGTCTTGCTTTTAGTTGTAGTTCGCTCAATTACCAATTGCTAATTGCCAACTCCTGTTTTACCATTCGCCCGTTTTCTGTCGAGGGAGGTCACCATGCCAAAATCCGCAATACGCTTGCTCGGACTACTGTTAGTGTGCTTTTCACTTGCGCTTTGGGCGCAGGCGCCGCTTGCCCCTGAGGCTTACCAGCAACTGAAGTATCGTTACATTGGGCCTGTAGGCAATCGCGCCACCGCGGTGGTCGGAATTGCGAGCAATCCCTGGATTTACTACGTGGGCACTGCCTCCGGCGGCATCTTCAAGACCACTGATGGCGGCATCCACTGGGACCCGATCTTCGATAGCCAGGACGTTTCTTCCATCGGCTCGCTGGCCTTGGCCCCAAGTGACCCCAACATCCTGTGGGCGGGAACCGGGGAGTCGTTTGTGCGCAGCCACATCTCCGTAGGGAACGGAATCTACAAGTCTGTAGACTCAGGCAAGACGTGGACCAGGGTAGGATTGGAAAAAACCGGCCGCATTGCCAACGTCATTATTGATCCCCACAATCCTGACGTCGTACTGGCCTGCGCCCTGGGCCATGGCTATGGGCCGCAGCCTGAGCGCGGCGTCTTTCGGACCACCGACGGCGGCAAAACCTGGCAACGCACCCTCTTTGTAGATGAAAACACCGGCTGCGGCGACATGGCCATGGATCCCAACAACCCGCACATTTTCTTTGCCGGGATGTGGCAGATCGAAATCCATACCTGGGGCCGCAACAGTGGCGGGCCGGGCAGCGGATTGTTCAAATCAGCCGATGGTGGGGCG